>JBFEPU010000011.1:0-20027 GCA_041549915.1 Anaerolineae bacterium
CCTCGGCATCCCCGTTCTCTCGCACTACAACGCCGCAGAGGCTTTCAAGATCGGCTTCACCTGCGAGGAGCGAACCGGGTTCCACCTGCACGAAGATCTCACCTACGTCAAGATCGTCGACTCCAGCGGCCGCAGGCTTCCGCCCGACGAGAAAGGCGAAGTCGTCATCTCCAATCTCGTCAATCGCGGCACCGTCCTCCTCAACTACCGCTTGGGTGACATCGCAGCCCTTTCGCACGAACCCTGTCCCTGTGGCCGCACCTTCATCATGCTCTCTGACCTCGAGGGCAGGGTCGAAGACATCCTCCATCTCCCAGATGGAAGCTTCGTGCACCCCAGGCTGGTTTGGAAGCTGTTCAAGCATCGCGCCGGTGTCCTGCGCTACCAGCTAATCCAACACGCCCTCGACACATTCGAGCTGCGCTTGACCACCATCGATCGCTCTGCGTTCGACCATGTCATTGGCGAGGTCATCGCTGATCTGCGCCAGCTCCTCGGCCAAGACGCCATTATCGATGCCGTGTACCAGGCTGAGTTCCAGCCCTACACTGGTGCCAAGTTCAGACCGGTTCTCTCGCTCCTCGAGGAGAGGGACTAGGTTCATGAGCCCACATCGCTGCGTTGCACTATGGCCAACCATGTAACCGCCAAGTTTCTGCAGCTGCGCACGCTGTTGCGCAACCGGCACCTGCCCGCCGGCGAATTGCGCGCGTTGCAGGAGAACAAGCTCCGCGCGGTAATTCGCCACGCGTATGAGAACGTACCTTATTATCGTTCCCTGTTCGATTCCGCCGGCCTGTCGCCTGACGATATTCGGACGGTTGAGGACTTGACCAGGGTACCCGTCACGACCAAGGACGACCTCCAAGCTGCCGGCCTGCAGCGCACCGTTGCCCGTGGCACTGATCTCTCCTCGTGTGTGTCCATGCTGACCAGCGGGACAACCGGCAAACCGTTCCGCATCTACCTCAGCCACGCCGAAGGAGCCACGCGACTGCTGAATCACTTTCGGGCAGTCTACTCGATTGGATTCGGTCCCCGTGATCGGATGGTCATACTCGGACCGGGCGAAACCGCACCTCAGCGGCTGCGCTTCCGATTGGGTCTCTTCCGCACCGACGTCATTCTGGGGTGGCTATCGGTTGATGACCAGATCCGGCGCATCCGTGAAACACGGCCAACGCTGCTGTGGTGCTATCCAACCAACCTCCACGCTGTTCTCCATGCCCTTGACTATCGCCTAAGCAAGCTGGCATCTCCCAGGATCCTGATCACGTCATCAGAGGTGCTCCCCAGCGCTTTGGTCGAGACGCTCCGGGCCGACCTCGACATGGACATATTCAACCTCTACGGCTGCATGGAAATGGGGCGGATCGCCGTGGAGTGCACAACTCACGAAGGGTTGCATGTGAATGCAGATCAGTTGATCCTGGAGTGCCTGGCTGACGGCCAACCGGCCGCCCTGGGCCAACCTGGGGAAGCTGTCATCACCAGCCTGAGCCACTTTGTGATGCCCTTCATCCGCTACCACCTTGGAGACATGTGCTCGCTGCTAGATCACAGCTGCTCCTGTGGCTGCTCCTTCCCGCTCATGAGCGCACCGCGCGGCCGAGACTGGGACATGATTCAGCTCCCAAGCGGCAGACTCTTGTCCCCTTCGCCATCCGAGTTCTTTGTAAGGGGGTATGATTGGATCCACCACTTCCTTCTCGTCCAGGAAAGCCGTGACCACATTGTCCTGCAACTGGTACTGCGGGAAACGCCCGGCGATAGGGATCTTTTAGACATTCAAACCCAGTTCACAGACTACATCGGCGAACCTGTAGGGTTCGAGATCCAGATTGTTGACTCGATCACAGAGAAAACGGAGAAGGTTGGCAGCTTCGTATGCAAGCTGCCCCCAGTGTTGCCGCCGAAGCCAAGCCCACATGCCACGGGGCAATGAACAGCCAGCCTACCACTGCGCCATTGAGTCAAAGCTTCCCTGCAGCCTTGCAGGCCGCAAGTTGACATGCCCACCCGTTGTGTGTAGTATTGCCTGGGTTTGCGGACAGGACCCCAGACTCGCCAACTGAACCCTCGGACCGGAGTTGCCGATGGCTTTCGAGTGTCAACATCTCAGCAAGACATACCGCACGCGCAATGGGCCAATACCCGCTCTCGAGGATGTAAGCTTCCGTGTTGAGGATCAAGAGTTCCTCTGCATAGTTGGACCCAGCGGATGCGGCAAGACAACGCTGCTTAAGCTGATTGCCGGCTTGTTGGAACCCACCTCCGGCCAAATCACGTTCGACGGCCAGCCAGCGGACGGCCGTCCTCGGTGCGCCCTCGTATTCCAGGAGCACGGACTTTTCCCCTGGATGACAGTCCTGGACAACGCTGCCTTTGGACTGGAGATGCGGGGTGTAGACAGGCAAGAACGCCACAACCGGGCACAAGCATTCATCGGCAGAGTTGGTTTGGGTCCGTTCGCCAATTGTTACCCACACGAACTGTCCGTGGGAATGCGGCAGCGGGTAGCGATCGCACGGGCCTTTGTCTGCGATCCACACATGCTGCTTATGGACGAGCCGTTTGGCTCACTGGATGCACAGACCCGGCTTGTGCTCCAGGAAGAGTTGCTGCGAATATGGAAGCAGTATCGTAAGCAGGTCGTCTACGTCACCCACGACATCGAGGAGGCGATCCTGCTGGGCGACCGAGTGCTGGTAATGACCGGGCGCCCAGGAGGAATACGCGAGGATATCACGATCCCCCTCGCTCGACCCCGGGACCTGCGCGCGGGCGAGCAACACGACGTGGCAGAGATCAAATGGCACATATGGGAAATACTGAAGGACGAAGTACGCAAGAGCCTCTACGTGACCGCCTGAGCCCCGGCCTGCCCGTGGAGCAGTTGGTGACAGCATTCCTTGCTGTCCTAGTGCTGGCCTTGTGGGAGTGGGGAAGCCGCACGGGGCGGATCTCGACACTCTTCTTCCCGCCGCCCTCGGCGACTGTGCGAGCGCTCCGCCGCTTGCTCAGCACTGGCAGGCTAGGAGGGAACCTGGGCGCTACTCTCTACCGAGTCTTTGTCGGTTTTGGGCTGGGCGCAGTGCCCGGCCTGATTCTGGGCCTGCTTTCCGGCTGGTCACGCCAGCTGCGCGCCGTCGTTGATCCTTTTATCGCTGCCGCGCACCCAATTCCAAAGGTGGCTATCCTGCCCCTGGTCATGATCATCTTTGGCATTGGCGAGAGCTCCAAGCTGGCGGTGGTAGCCATCGCCTGTTTCTTTCCCATGCTGATCAACGCCATGGCCGCCGTGCGCGAGATCCCGCCTATCTACTTCGAAGTGGCCGCGAACTATGGTGCCGACCTCAGGCGAGTCTTCTCCCGCGTCGTGGCACCGGCCACACTCCCACTTGCGATGAGCGGCGTCCGCTTGTCGCTCAACACCGCACTGGTGCTGACGCTTGCTGTCGAGTTGGTGGCCGCGCAAAGAGGCCTGGGGGCAATGATGTGGCTTGCCTGGGAGACGCTTCGTACAGCGGACCTATACGCCACGCTGACTGTCACAGCCATCCTTGGCATTGGCTTCAACCTCATTGTGCAGGCCCTGGAGCGCTATCTGATCCCCTGGCACGCGGATTGAGAGAGCCGAGGCTGGCTCTGAGTCGCCGGTGACAAAGAGCCAAACACCAACTAGAGGCGCTGGCGATGCTGCCTCCGTTCCGTGTGCCGCTCCCTGAGGCGTGCCATGCATGCCCCCTTCACCCGCCTGCGAGATCACCCCACTTCCTGCGCTCAAGCCCGGTTGCCGCCTGTGGGGCATGCGCGCAGCCTGATGGCCAGCCGGGGGACCACTTTTGCTGGCCACTCCGGTCACGACGGATGTTTGACTGCCAGGCCGAAAGCGCTATAATTGCGGCGTCATCGCAAGCAGCACTAGGCAGGATGTGACGTGTCTACTGATTTCAAGCCCGGTCAAGCCTACCAGCACATAGAGAAGGGGCACCACCTGGAGAGCAGGGGGCGCTTGGACGAAGCCATGGCTGAGTTCAAGCGCGCCGTTCAGGCAGATCCCAGCATCGCAGCGGCCCACATCGCACTAGGGCATCACTACCAGCGTAAGGGTTTGCTGACCAAGGCCGTCGACGAGTTCCACACCGCGGTCTTGTTGAGCGGAGACTACGAGAGCCTGTTTCATTGGGGACGCGCCCTTGCCGATCTGGAACGCTATGATGAGGCTGGAGAGGCATTCAGCCGCTGTCTATCGATTGAGGATGACGAGCCCTCGGCCCGCTATGAACTCGCCTGTGTGCAGTATGCCCAAGATGACTTTGGGCCTGCGCTGACAAGATTTGAGTCACTGCTCGAAGAGTACCCAGACGATTGGCAATTGAAATCGGCTATAGCTGACTGCCAGCTAGCACTGGGTGACTATGCCGCGGCAGAGAGCACACTTCGTGAGGCCGCGCGCATGGCACCGGCGGATGTCGACTCTTCTGCCCTACGTGAGGGCTTGTTGGTGGCTCAGCGGCATCGGGAGTTCTCTCCGTCTCACACGATGGGCTGCAAGGATCTCCTATACGCTGACCATGGGATCATCATGCTGGGAAGCGGCCGCGACGATGGGCTCGATGTCCCGATGTACCAGAACTATACCTTCACCTACAGCGATGTAGCCACGACGTGTAACCGGATGTTGGCGATGAGCTCCGCGCTCAGCTGGCCACTCAGCGCTATCGTGCCCGTGGAAGAGGACTCGAAACCACTGGCTATCGCCCTGGCACAGTTGCTGGAGGTGCCTGCCTTGGGTGTAGAGGAACTGCGCGACGATGACCTCGCACTGGTGGTGTTGGCCGTGGGAACGCAGCCGGAGCTTTTCGAAGTTACGCTCGAACACATGCGCTGTCCGACACTGTCCTTCGCGCTGGCCTTGGCCTGGGAGCCACACAAGGGTACGGTGCCTGATATCCTTGGCGTCCACGGCAGTGGAAAGTTCACGCTACCCTGGAAGCGGCTGCCCAAGCCGTCGGCCGAGGCTGCCGCTGCCTCCATCTTGCGTGCTCTGGCAGTTGCTCCAGAGGAAGAGAATCAGGCGCAGCAGGTCGCATACTACAGGCGACGGCACACGCTGTTGCGCGTTACCAGCCTTTCGACAGAATGGGCGGACTGCCAAAGCAGCCAGCGCACCCCTGCACTGTGAACATGGACGTCCTGCGACTTGCAGTAGGTCCGTACGACACCAACTGTTATGTCCTGTTCTGCGACCAAGCCCATTCCTTGCTCGTGGACCCAGGAGACGATCCGGGCACGTTGCTCAGTGCCATCGCCGGCACCCAGCTGGTAGCCATCCTGCTCACGCATGGACACCCCGACCATATCGGCGCACTGGAGGAGCTGCATCGCGCTACGCGCGCTCCCATCGGTGTGCACCCCGCAGACTCTGAGCTGCTCCCTGTGCCACCCAGCCTCGAGCTGCATGATGGTCAGACGGTGCGGTTTGGGCAGTGCCGGGTTCGGGTTCACTCTCTGCCAGGGCACACGCCGGGCAGCGTGGGGTTGGAACTGACCCGACATCATTGGCTTGTAGGGGATACGATATTCCCCGACGGCCCGGGGCACACGGATTCGGCGGCGCAGTTCGCACAACTGACTCAGACGCTGTGGGAGCGGATCTTCATCTTGCCGCGGCAGACTGAGTTGCTGCCTGGCCACGGGGAGCCGACCTCGGTGGGCCGAGAGCGTGAGCCCTTCCACCGCTTCTTGCAGCGAGGTTGGTCCAAGGATGCCTACGGAGACGTACGTTGGGACACCAAGCCGGGCCTCCCAGGCGCCCCAGCCAACTAAGCGAACAGATCGTGGCGGGCCGAGGGGTGGCAACCGGGGAACCATGGCAACGAGTCTGTGTTCAGACTGTATGAATCCACTCGCTGGGCGTCTGGCAGTGGAGGATTGAGTGCTTAGCGCGACTCCACCCGTTCGCCTCGAGTGTCATCGCGTCACTATCCGCAACATGGGGCGGCAGGACTTGAATCGAATGCAAGCCTGGCACCCGTACCGCGACCCGCTGCATTCACTGTGGCACCTGCCGCGCAGCACGCCACTGAGCAGAGATGTCTGGTCCATGCTGCACGATTCTGACCCCAAGCGCATGTGGTTTGCCATTGAGCGACGGGCAGACAGCCAGCTAATCGGCGCGCTCAGTCTGCGAGAGATCGCCAAACCAACTTCGGGCAGATTGGGCATCCGCCTGGGACCTGAGTACGTCGACCAGGGCTATGGTAGCGAGGCTCTGCGTTGCTTCCTGCCATACTATTTCCAGACATTGGGCTTTGCCAAATTGATTCTAGATGTTGCCGCCACGAACCAGCGAGCCATTCATGTCTACGAGAAACTGGGCTTCCAGCGGACTGGCCATCACTATCGCAACGTGCCCAAGAGCCAGGACCTCCACTTCTTGGAGGAGGGGCAGTACCGCAACCTGCGACGGTACTTCCGTCGCAGCTTTGGGCGGGTCCAGCTCCTCTTCTACGACATGGAGCTACGACGCAGCGACTGGGAGAAGCGCGTGCAAGACCCCGTATGATCCAACTGCGTCCGGTATCAGCTACTTCCCAACCTCCTTGGTAGTAGGCTGCCCTTGATGTGAACCTTCAACTATCCCAAAGTTGATCGCTACGCTTCGCCAAGTGCCTGCTCAGAACGCTCCCGCAGCCGCTTGTCTTGAGGTGCTGTGGCCTGATTGCCGTTCTGCCGAGGCCCTCTGGGCGGCGGTATGGCTGCGAGAACGGGGATGCGCATCCACCACAAATGCCAGGTCGTGCAATCACCCGGCCGTGCGGCTGAATATGCACAACATGACCCAGGCTGATATCGAGAGCGTGGCATCCCAAACTATACGACCAGGTCAGCTTTTCGCTGTGTTCTTTGAGCCACAGATGGACTCTGCCGCTGCGGTAATGGGTTGGTTCGCGGAATGAACCCCCTGCGGCAAAATGCGGTATAATATGAATATACTACACCGAGGAGAATAGTGTTCATGAGCCGCTTCGTGCTGCGCCGGCTGGCGGGAATCGTGCTGATCAGTCTGGCGATCATCTTCTTCTGCGCCGTCGGCGTAGAGATGATGCGGCGGTCAAGTGGCGGAGTCGATCTCCGTGATCTCACTTCCATAATCGGTCGGTCCGTCCGGCAGACCCGAACCTACCTTGGCAGCCTGCTCAAAGGCGACCTGGGTGTCGTTTTGCGCGCGAGGGGGCGCAGCCGCATTGCAGTGCCGGTGACTACCGTCTTGGCCGACACTTATGTCAAAAGCATCGGCCTGCTGCTGGTATCGCTACTCGTCGCTGCTGTGCTCGGCATTGGCGCAGGGATGCTTGCCGCCTACTGGGAAGGATCGGTCATCTCCACGGGAGTACTCACTACCACACTTCTGGGCATCTCTCTGCCCACGTTCTTCGTTGCACTGGTGCTGCAGATCCTTGAGATCAAGTGGTACCAGCGCACCGGTGTGCGGCTGGTACCTGTGGGAGGCTTTGGGTGGGATGCACATGTTGTTCTGCCCGCCCTAGTGCTGGCGGCACGTCCCCTGGCCCAGATTGCGCGCGTGACCTGCGTCTCGATGAGTGAGGCAGCCCACGAAGACTATGTTCGGACCGCTTGGGCCAAGGGCCTCCCAACACGGCAGGTCTGGGGGGATCACGTGCTGCCCAACGCCGCAGTGTCCATCCTCACTGCACTTGGCCTGTCTTTGCGGTTCTCATTGGGCAGCCTGCCGGTAGTCGAGTACTTCTTTGGCTGGCCAGGCATAGGCGACACGCTGCTGGCTGCCATCCGCATGCGGCAGACAACTCTGCTCATCACCCTTGCCCTTGCTCTGGGATTGACATTCATGTTTGTCAACCTAGTGGTGGACATCGCCTATCGGCTTGTAGACCCTAGGCTGCGGACTGAATCCTAGTTGTATTGCCCTCCTAGCTCAAACGCTTCGCCTGGAGACAGACTACCTTGATTAAGCGAATCAGACGCGCCCTGAGTCCGGAACCTGACCTCACCTGGCTCGGATCGGAGGCGCAACCGATCGAATTGCCTGCAGAGCAGCAAGTCCCGCAGCGCCCGCGCCGACGCCGTCGCTTCCACGTGGCGCTAAATGGGGAACTCGTTCTCGGTGGCCTGATCGTGCTGGGGCTGTTCTTTGTTGTGCTGTTTGGCCCGCTGCTGGCCCCCGCAAACCCATACCTTTCGGGCCAGCAGAGCACGATGGTCATTGACGGAGTGTACACGACGGCGCCGTTTCCCCCGATGCCTGGCCTTCCCTTCGGTAGCGACCAGTGGGGACGTGACATCCTCAGCATACTGCTCTACGGGACACGCAACACATTGGTGGCTTGTCTGTTTATCGCCATGGCACGCGTGCTGCTGGGCTCAGCGCTCGGTATGCTGGCAGGCTGGCATGAGGGGGGCATTGTCGACCGTGCGGTCATGAGCCTGATCGAGGTAACCACCGCTCTGCCTGCGCTGCTGGTGGGGATGATCCTAATCTTTGGTCTGGGCATTCAGGGCGGCATCACTGTATTCATCCTTGCGCTTTGCTTTGTGGGTTGGTCCGAGATCGCGCAGTACATCCGTGGCGAATTCATGGTTGTCCGGCGCAAGCCATTCATTGAAGGTGCGCGAGTGGTTGGTCTCGATGGGCTGGGCATCGCGATACGTCACATCCTGCCCAATGTGCTGCCCTCGCTGGTGATCATTGCCGTGCTGGAGATGGGCGCGGTGCTCATGATCCTGGGCGAACTTGGCTTCATCGGTGTCTTCATCGGTGGCGGTACCTGGGTGCAAATAGGAGACACGGCGGTACTGAACATCCCAGATATCCCGGAGTGGGGTGCGATGATGGCGGGCGCACGCCAATTCGCACGTAGCAAGAGCTGGATGGTGTTCTACCCAGCCCTCGCCTTCTTCCTCGCAGTGCTCGGCTTCAACCTACTGGGCGAGGGACTGAGACGCATCGTCCAGCAGCGCGGTGTGAGCACCGCTTTCATCCTGAGCAAACGAATGTTTGCGATTGTCATTGTTATCACCCTGGCGACGGCATACATCATCACGCATGTTGGCCCCGCTCCTTCCTACGCTGGACTGGCTCAACGCTTTGAGGCCGACGGCGCCATGTCTCACGTGCAGGCACTGACCATTCCAGAACTGGAGGGACGCCAAGCGGGCACGGCGGGGCTGGATAGGGCTGCTGCGTATATCGCGGATCGGTTTGCCGAGTATGGGCTGGAAACCCTGAAATCGGGGCTAGACTATCGCCTGCCCCTCACGGCGCACATCGTCCAGCCCTCTGAGCAACCCGTACTCGCGCTGCTTGACGAGACGGGAGAGACCATTCTGTCCTTTGCCTACCGAACCGACTTTGGTGTAGATATTCGTGGCCATGGTGGATCAGGAGAAGCCAGTGCTCCTCTGGCCTTGCTCAGTTTCTCCAAGTTCACGCACGCGGTCGAGGAGTTCAAGGGCCTTGACCTGCGCGGGCGAATCGCGATGTTCCTGGAAGACAATGCTCCACCTGGCTTTGCTGTTGAGGCACAGATCCGTGGTGCGGCTGGCCTTCTGCTGATCACCGAGGACATCACCCCCCGCCTGCACCTGGGTCGCCAGAACGAAGATTACCTGCGGCCGCCTGAGTTGCCGATCATCCGAATCAGCCCCACTGCCGCCGATCGCCTGCTGGCTCCCGAGGGACTGTCCGTGCAGACGTTGCGTGAGGAGCTCGCTGACCAGGCAACCACTCTTGAGGGCTGGCGAGTGCGCTGGCTGACGCAGCCAGTGCTCGTGCGTGTCATTTTGTCCCCAGTGCAGGAGATCCGTACAGACAACGTACTGGGAGTATTCCGTGGTTCGGACGCACAGCTGAACAAGCAGCTCGTTGTCGTGGCCACACACTATGACGGACCTGGTCGCCAGCCGGACGGCACGGTGTTCACCAGTGCCAACGATGGAGCAACAGGCGTTGGAGTGATGTTGGAGATACTGCGCCTGTGGAGTAGCAGCGGCTTTCAGCCACGGCGCACGGTGTTCTTTGTCGCTTGGACCGGAGGAGAATGGGATCATTCGGGCGCACACGAGTACCTCCGATCCCAAGCAGTCTTTTCCGTCCTGGAAACCGCAGCTGTCGTGAACCTGAACGGACTCGGCCGAGGAGGCAGCGACCTGATCGTCAGTGGCGATAGTAGGCTGGTCGATCTGTTCCTGCGGGCTGCTGACAGCAGCGGCGTGCCCGCCACAAAGGGAGACACCCTCGACTATCCGTATCAGACTGCCTTCCGGGCACGGGACTTGGCTGTGAACTGGAGGCTCGACGGTATCCCTCCGAACGAGGACACCATAGACAAGATCAGCATTTCCAAGCTGGGCGAGGCCGGCCAGGCCATCAACCTGGCCTTGATCACACTGGGGCGCGAGTATGACTACTAGGTCCTTGCCGCAAGCAGGTGGCCCCAAGGCAAGCAGATGAGTGATCGCACACTGCAGGTGGTTTGGAGCGTCCTGGCGCTTATCACCGTCGGCCTGATCAGTGCTACCATTTCCCTGTTCGTGCATACCAGACCCTCTCCCGCAGCACCGACGGGCGTGAATCGTATCGCCTACGTGTCAGAACGGGATGGCACGTACCGCATCTTCACCTCGGACCTTCAGGGAGATGGGGCGACCAGACTGCTCGCAACCGAAAGGGATGAGCTCTTTCCTGTATGTGAAGCCTCCTCTGCGAGCGGTGACACAGAACCGCGCCTGGCCTTCCTAGGCCTAGAATTTGACTCACCCGAGGGTCATGACACAGGTCCCGGGGTACCCGGGGGCGTCTTTGTTGTCAGTCACAAAGGGGGCCAACCGAGAAAGGTCAGCGGTCACGTCGAACGCGTTGCGCCCGTAGCGCCTACTTGGTCGCCAGACGGCAGGCAACTGGCTTTTGCTGGCTTCGAGGATCTGAATGGTGACGGGCAGTACACTGAGCAGGAAGCGGGCATATTCGTGGCTGACTTGGACACTGGCGAGGCGAAACGCGCAGCGTCGGCCCTGGTAGCGGGCATGCGCCTGGCGTGGTCACCGGCAGGCGAGTTCATCATCGCAAAGGGGCCACAAGCGAACACATCGGACATCACGGCTTTCTTGGTAGACTTGAGCACTGGAGAGATTCACACGCATCCAGACATCGCGCAGATTACCATGGCCTGTTGGTCCCCAGATGGGACACGCGTTGCGGCTTACTCCAGGGCTGACCACAAGTTCCACATCTTGGACATGGAGGACGATGCCAGCGAGCTATATGCATTTGACGCACCAGCCGGCGATGTGTTTGACTTGCTATGGGCCTCAGGTACAGGCGGTGGTGCACAGAACACAGAACGTCTATACGTGGTTGCCGGGCATGATGAGGAGCTGGGAGTCGGCCCGCTGTACTCTCGCTCGACACAACCCAGCCCCGAAGAACCCTGGACCCGCGTTACCGGATCGCTATCGTACGTGCTCTTCCTGTCCGCATCGCTGGACGGTCGCTACCTGGCATACACACAGTTCTCCAGTGAGCAGGAAGGGAACATCTATGTCCTCGAGGCAGGTCAGGAGGAACCGCGTCTGGTGACCTCGGCCCCCGGGTTTGAAGGCCTGGTGACCTGGATTCCGGGCCAGTAGCTCCTGGTCAGCTGGTGAGATGTTCGCATCGACCTCACAGAGGATCGCGACCGTGGCACGAATGACAGATGAGTACCTCTTGTCTCACCTGACCAGGATGACCGCCAGAGCCTATCGATGCAGCACAAGGATCGAACACTGAATGAATAGCATCAAGGAAGAACCGCACAGGACGAGGCCCAGGCTGCCTCACCCAAGATGGATACCTGTCGTCGCCATTCTGTTGGCGGTTTGGGCACTGGCCCTGGGTGTGTGGCGGTCCAGCCTGCAGTCTAGACCGCAAGCGGCGCCGTCAGGCGTTGCGACTTCGGCCGCACCGCGCGTCAACCCGCTGGCTGCAGTCGCAGATCAACCCGCCGCAGCGGTCGAGCCCTCGGCCGCGAACACTCCAGAGACAGTGCCCGTGATGCGCAGCCCTAGCCAGCAGGTGCGCGAGGAGGACTGGCTGGCCTTGGCGCAGGCCTTTGACACAGAGCGTGCCCTGGCGGACATCGTTGAGCTCACCAGCGCCAAGTACGCCGGGCGTGCGGTGGGGTCTCCAGGCAGTGGGCTGGCGGGTGATTGGATCGCCGCTCGCTTCGAAGAGTACGGGTTGCAGGCTGCAGGCGACGACGGTACGTACTTCCAGGAATTCCCTGTCCCCTATGCCGAGCTGACGGCGATGCCTACCTTTGAGCTGCTGGACAGCGCCGGTCTCGTAGAGAGGGAGTTCCGCTTCAGGGATGAATACATGCTCTGGCCGGGTGGCTACGCGGATGGGGGCCAGGTCCAAGGCCCGGTCCTGTGGGTCAGCGACGGCGGGCATGACGACTATGACGGGCTTAACGCCGTGGGCGCCATCGTGCTGAGCCGGTACACACGGCCATTCGAGGACATCCAGCGGCAAGCATTGGAGCACGGGGCCAAAGCTCTGTTGCTCGCGCGACTAGACGATGCCAACCTCCGCATGAGGCGCACCGCGCGCAGCGATGCTCTCCTACCGCAAGGAATCCCCACGCTGGTCGTTGGTCGTGAGGTTGCGGAAGATCTGATAGCCAATAGTGGGATGACGATCGACGATCTCACCATCGAGTACAAGTCCCGTGAGCTGGGCAGTTCTGCACGCATCGATCTCCCACTGGAGTATGAGCAGGGCAAGACGGGCCGCAACGTTCTAGGCGTCCTGCCAGGTTCTGATCCAGACGGCAAGCACCAGGTGTTCATTGTGGGGGCACACTACGACCACATGGGTGCTGACCCGGACGGCACAATGTGGCCGGGAGCAAACGATGATGTTTCCGGAGTCGTCGTCTTGCTGGAAATGGCGCGCCTGTGGCAAGAGCGGGGCTATACGCCGAAGCGTACGGTCCTGTTTGCTGCCTGGGATGGCGAAGAGATCGGCCTGAATGGATCGGAACATTATGTGGAGCATCCTCGCTATCCTTTGGAAGACACCGTGGGCATGCTGCAGCTCGACATGGTCGGTGCCGGCACCCCCACACTTGCTATCGGTCCGGGCGGTCTCGTTGCGCGGCAGTCCACGGCGGCTGCCGCCTGGCTCGGCATACCTGTGCAGCCTGAATCGGGGGGCGGAAGCGACCACGCTCCCTTTGTGGCAGCTGGCGTGCCTGCCGCAATCTACATCTGGTGGGCAGGTGATGCTCCTGACCTGGTGTATCACGTTCCCGAGGATGACATCAGCAACATCGAACCAGACAGATTGGAAGCTGCAGGCCAGTTGGCACACCTGGTGACGCTCTACATGAGCTGGGAGCAAGAGGACCTGGAGGATCTCACCACGCGGCGCACAGAAGCTCTTGGCGCGCAAGACATCAATGCCGTGTTGCGGACAGTGGACCCGTGGGACCGAGATCTCGTAAGCCAGGAAGAATCCTGGCTAACGACGCTCATTTCCCGACAAGCTGCCGAGTTCACCTCCACTGTGTCGTCACCAATCATTGTTGGAAACGTCGCAACTTCGACCATGACTCTCCACTACCGCTGGCAAAGCGACGACTCGCGCACGACTGCGACCGTGCCCGTGAGGTGGCGGCGTCGGGACCTCGACTGGTACTTCGGCGGACCCGCGTGGGACCAATCCGTTGGGCAGCACGTCCGAGTACAGCACCTGCAGGCGCCCCTGGTCGCCGATCGCCTAGTGCGTGATGCAGACACCCTCTACGAGTTCCTCACTGATCAGGCGGGCCTGGACTTGCCTGAGACAGTCACCATCGCCTTCTACAGCGAACCGGGTCAAGGCAGCAGCCCGTCGGCGCTTGGCGCCGGCAGCCAGGATCTGCTGCACGCGCTGAGTCCTCCGCCGCCAGGATTTGAGGAGGCATATGGATGGTCCGTCGATGGCGGCATCCTGCTGAGCCGGCCGGCTGACCTGGACACTCTCCTTACCGAGTGGGCACTGCAGCGTGCGGGATGGCCAAGCGAAGCGGCGAGTTGGCTGGGGCAGGGCCTGATCGACTACTGGCAGGTGAGCGAAGCCAGCGACCCACAAGCCCTCGCTGAGATCCGACAAGACTATATGCCGGTACTTCAACAGGCGCTGGTAGACAACGCATTGTGGACCCTAGGCGAGATGCCTGGTCGGCACGAAGTTGAATCGAGGGAGCTGGAGATCTGGCGAGCCCAGGCATGGGCAGTCACTAGCCACCTCCTCGATACCGAGAGCTGGACCGCTCTGCAGGCGCCACTCACACTGGACGATGAGGCATGGCGTGTGGCGCTGCTTGATCCCTGGCAGCGGGCCACGACGGGCATCCAGGTCACATTGGCAGAGCGCACAAGGGCAGTGCTGGAGCTCGACAAGGCAGCGTTCCTTGCCACAGTAGATCCAGCCGATACGGTACTCCTCCAGGAAGAGAGCCACTGGTTCGACGACCTGGCGCTACATCCGGCTGAGACATTCTCTTACGACAGCCGGCTGCTCTCGCTCGATGGCGACCAGGCCACAGCGGAACTCACCGTCAGGTATGCGCTTTCCGAGCCAAGCTCGGCTGCGGGTGCCGTGACCTACCGTGCGCGCTTTGTGCAGGCGAACGACCTTTGGTACTACAGCGATGTGGACCTAAGCGAGGATCGCAGCGAGCACTTTGTGCTCAAGTACGAACACCCTGACCACGGCTTGCACGCGCCCAAGCTACTCTCGTTGGCGGAGGGTGCCTACGATCAAGTTACCACCGATCTGGGTTTCCACCCCACGGCGCCAATCGAGATCAAGGTCTACCACCAGACGAATCTCTTCAGCTTCTCAATCTACATGTCCATGCCCCGCGCGCGGGGCTGGACCGAGCCAGGCGAGTCCATCAAAATTGCCCTTCCAGCCTCAGAACAGCTGGCTTTTGACGGCCTTGGGGCTACCCTTGCTCACGAACTGACGCACAGCGCTCTGTTCGACAAAGGAGTGCAGCACGGCGCCGTGCACGAGGGCACGGCGCACTATGAGGCAGGACTCTATGACTCGCAGTGGCTCTATCAGAAGGTGCGCAACTGGCGACGGGAAGTGTACGATGTCGTTCGGAGCAAGCGCCTGCTCACACTGGAGGACCTGGTCAACTGGCGAGAGGTCGAGCCCGACGATTTCGATCTGATGTACAGCATGGGCTGGGACACAGTAAGCTACTTCAGAGAACGGTATGGCCGCGAAACCTTCTTGGACTGGCTGGGGCTGCTCGGTACAGACTTGTCCTTCGAGGAAGCGTTCTTGCAGGCAACGGGGATGACCTTCGCCGACTTTGACTCGGCGTGGCGGGAGTCTGTGCTGCGAGGTCACGTTGATCCCCAGTACATCGAGATGGCCCTTCGATTCGATGGCCAGCATGCCCTGGCTGACGTGCATACCCTGGCACAGCTCAGCTGGGCCGGGCGTGAAGCAGGCACCTCAGGAAACCAGGCTGCGGCTCAATATGTTGCCGACAAGTTCGCAGAGTATGGGCTCCGTCCAGCTGGCGACGAGGGCAGTTATTTCCAGTGGTTCGACGCACGCCAGACGGCTCTGGCCAGGACACCCACCTTGGAGATTCTCGGCGAAGATGGCAGCTCGCTGCTGAGTTTGCGATACAGGGCCGATTTCCGCCCGCTGCTGGGCGGCAAGGCCGGCGGTGGACAGGCCGCGAGCACCTTGCTGTACGTCAGGAACCTCCGGGCGGAGGATCTGCGACTGGGCGGCCGGGTGGTCTTGGCGCAAGCCACAGCTAACCCACTGGATGACGTGGCCGACGCGGAGCGGCGAGGAGCTGGCGCCCTACTACTGATGACCAGCAAGTGGCCTAGCGCGATGACGATCAAGTCCAATGATCTGCCGTTGGTGAGCAGCCGGGCCATTCCGGTGTACGAGCTGACCAAGGAGGCGTCGGATGCCATTCTGGATCTGGCCGGTTACCGCTCCTGGCAGCTTGAGGACGTGCCACCGGCGGTGCCACTGCCGCTGTCGGCACGTGTAGATGTGTCACTGGCAGTGACGCCGACCGTCCGCGTACCTAATGTGCTGGCGCTGCTGCCCGGCACGGATCCGCAGGTGTCGGATCAGGTGCTCATCATCGCCGCACATCTGGACCATGTTGGCCGCCTGCCAGATGGCACAGTCTATCCCGGAGCCAACAATGATGCAAGTGGCATAGCTGTTTTGCTCGAAATCGCTCGCCTGTGGCACAGTATGGGCTACCAGCCGCGCCGCACGGTGCTCTTTGCTGCCTGGAACGGCACGGAACTGGGATTGCTGGGCTCCAAGTACTATGTCACGCGTCCAGTCTTCTCTCTCGACATGACCGCAGCCATGATTCAGCTGGACATGGTTGGCCAAGGCAGGGGTTTTTACATCATCGCGTCCAGCGATAAGACGGAAGACGCAAGGATTCTGGCGCATTTGGAGAATGCTGCGCCGCGCGTGCAGGGACGATTGTCTTTCGAGCGAGACAGTACATCAAGCGACCACCGCTCATTTGACCTGCGTGGCATACCGGCAGTGATGCTGTCCTGGGAGGAGCCGCAGAACACCCATAGGCCCGAGGATACCGCGGACACCGTCTCCCAGGACAAGCTAGGGACCGTCGGGCGCGTCACGGCTCTCACCTTGATGACCATGGCCGATGAATAGCTGGCCCGCACCGCGCGCCATTCTTCGCATTCGGCACAGACGAGCCCAGCACCAGGCCCTGTGCGCTTGGCAACCTGACTCAGGTCTCCACGCCAGCTCAGCACGTTTTCTGGCCTCACTCGCACGGTGCCTGCCTTCCGCCCCACATGCCTGAGCCGGGAACGCGGTCTGATTCTCCGTCATCAAGCTCAGATGTTGCGCTGTTGCGTCGCTTGATCCTCCAGCATATCCCCTCGGCGTCAGCTTGAGGCACTAGCCACGACCATAGGCAAGCAAAGTTGCCTCCGTGCCATCTATGCAGTAGAATCTGGCCGATGCGGGGCTAGGATCGACAGAACGGGGAAAGCACGATGGACAGACATGAGGCCAAGGTCATCGTCAATCCCGCGGCGTCGGGAGGGAAAGTAGGCAAGCGGTGGCCTGATCTGCGCGATGCCCTGGCGGTAGCCGGCCTGCGCTTCAGGGCCGAACTGACCCAGCGTCCGGGGCACGCCACCCAGATTGCCAGAAGGGCCTTGAACGAGGGCTTTCGCTACATTATCACTGTGGGCGGCGATGGCACGGTCAACGAAGTCGTCAACGGCCTGGTGGTGGACAAGCGGGTGCACCCTGACGTGGTGCTCAGCATCATACCCGCGGGAACCGGATCTGATTTTGTGCGCGTCTTCCATGTTCCTCGCGATCCAGCTCAGGCTTTTCAGGCAACACTCGGCGCTGGCTGCCGTGCTGTCGACATTGGGGAGATCCGTTGCATTCGTGACGACAAGCCAATACGGCGCTATTTCGTCAACGTAGCCGGTCTTGGATTTGACGGCGAAACGTCCGCCCGTGTCAATCGCATGAGCAAGCGCATCACCGGCACAATCCCCTACCTCACCGCCTTGGTCCTCACACTGGTTTCCTATCGAAACAAGGACGTCGAGGTGACCCTGGACGGTCAGCAGGTACGAGGTCGGCTTAACTCTGTCATCATCTGCAACGGTCAGTACTTCGGCGGCGGCATGTGGGTCGGTCCTCAAGCCCAAGCAGATGACGGCATCTTTGACATTGTGCTCCTGAAAGACCTGAACAAGGTCGAATTCCTGCTCAACGTGCCGCGTGTGTACCGAGGCACCCATCTCACGCATCCAAAGGTCGAGACATACCAGGCGAAAGAGGTGCATGTGGAGGCCAGGCAGCGCATGTTCATTCAGGCTGAAGGCGAGCTCATCGGCGAAGCCCCCGCCACATTCCGAATCCTGCCAGGTGCCCTGAATCTGAGAGTCTGAATTCTCGCCGCTACCTGATCTCTGAGGGCCTACATGCGCAAGGGAATGGTCGTTGTTCTCACCATACTGATTCTGGCCGCCATCGCCGTTGGAGCCTACGCGTGGGTCAACGCGCTGGTGAACTCCATCTACGGATACCGCTCGCCGCTGAAAGGCACCCCACCGCCTACTGAGTACATCAATCGGCCACTCACCTCGCAGGTGGTCCTAGTGATCATCGACGGACTACGCTACGACACCTCGCTACACATGCCTTACCTGAACACGCTGCGAGAAGAGGGTGCCCGCGCCGTCCTTCTTTCCGATCCTCCTTCCAGCGCACTGGCCGCATGGACAGCACTTGTCAGTGGAGCCACTCCTGAAGTCAGCGACGCGCCGCTCTTTGACCGCGAGCACCGATGGATTCAGCCGATAGCAGTGGATCACCTGTTCGCTGCCCTGAACCGTGTTGGGGCCACCTCTGGTGTCGCCGGCTTCCACTGGTGGGAAAAGCTCGTGCCCGCAGACAACCTGTACACTCAGTATTTTGTGAACACGGAGGGCGATGCTGCCGACGAGCAGGTCATTGACCGCGCGAAGATGTTCTTGACCGAGTTCCGGCCCAATCTTCTACTGGTCCACCTGCGACAGACTGAAGTGGCAGGTCGCGACCATGGTGCAGCGAGTCCGGAGTACGAGCAAGCCGCTCTGCATTGCGATGGATACGTCCGGCAGCTAGCCCAGAGCATGGACCTCAAACACAGCGCCTTGATCGTGGTCTCTAGCTATGGGCATCTGGATGCTGGGGGGAATGGTGGTGCAGAGGAGGTTACACTGACCACGCCATTTGTGATGGTCGGCGAAAGCGTCCGTGCCGGCGACTATGGTGTTGTGGCACAGACGGATATTGCTCCCACCATAGCAGCTCTGCTCGGCACCCCCGTGCCCAGCGCGACACAAGGGAACACGCAGACTGACATGCTCAGAATGGACCTGGTGGATACGGCCGAGAAACTGGTCACCTTGGCCACTCAGCGCGTTCGCATAGGCAACGTTTACCTGGGCAGCATCGGCAGGGGCGGGCTTAGCCAGACCGCGGAAGGTGATATGTTGGTCGCGCTCAGCTCTCTGCAAGTCAAGAACTATAGCAGCGCAGCGGAGCTGGCAGCACTGGCAGTAGGGCAGGCGAATCAGGAGATGACACAAGCGCGCGACTCGCGCGTCCGTACCGAGCGCACGAGACGTACCATGCCCATAGCTGCCGCCGCGACTGTCCTGCTGTGGATCATCTGGCTCAATCGACGCAGGCTGAAATGGTACACCCTACTGACGGCGCTGGTCTCTGCGGGCCTCTACCATGCTCTGTTCTTGCAGCAAGGGGGCACCTACTCCTTCAGTCGCATCCCCGCAGGTGGGTTGGCGGCAACCCTTGAGCCCAGCGCAAGACGAGCAGCCATCGCCTTGGCGCTGGGTGCCCTGGTTATCGCCTTATCAGCGTGGCGGCAGCGGGAACGCTCTGCGCTCGCAGTGATGCTGCACGCCTATGACTACGCTTTGCTGCAACTGTTCTTCATTGGACTGCTGGTGGCAGTCTGTACCTGGTGGAATGGGCCGCTCTTTTCCTGGTACCTGCCAAGCTTTGCTGTGGCTTACCTGCACTTTGCGAGCCTGATGCAGGCCCTGCTCATCGCCACGATGGCCACTCTGTGTCCTGTCGCTGTGGCCATCTTGCAGCGCGGGCTCTTGAGCATCAGCGACAGAGGCACCAAACTGGAAGTACGGGGAGGAAGCAGTTATGGGCGTAGTCATAACGGGTAGCGCTGGGCAGCTGGGAACAGCCCTGCAAACTACACTCAGCCACCGGGATTTGCTGCTCATGGACGTTCCAGAGCACGACATTACCGACTACCAGCGAACGTTGCGGACCATCGTCGATTTTCGTCCCGACCTGGTCGTGCACACAGCCGCCTTCACCAACGTTGACCGATGTGAAGTGGAACCTGAGTCTGCGTACCGTGTGA
>JBFEPU010000012.1:0-19611 GCA_041549915.1 Anaerolineae bacterium
GGACAGCGACACGGGATGTAGTCGCTCGCCTTCTACCGATCCTCTGCGCGAGGCAAAGGCCAGAGCTGTCAGACCTGAGTAGGCTGCCGAGGGACAGAGGCGCGCCCCTGACGCGGAAGATGTAGAGACGGAGAGAACTTGGCCAGGCTTTACTCTTCGGTCGAAGAGACTGTGGTTACTGCTACCTCCTCAAGACCAGAGATGCCTCACAGTTGAGGAGGAGCTGATGTACGGAGATGGAGCATAGATGTCCGAAGAGAAGAGCTTCCACATGACGCCAGAAGAGTTCCGCCAACATGGCCGCGCTGTGCTCGACTGGCTCGCTCGCTACGAGCAGGAAATAGAGTCCTTCCCGGTTCTATCGCAGGTCGAGCCAGGGCAGGTTCGTGCGTCTCTTCCTGCAGAGCCACCTTTGCTGGGTGAATCCTTCGAGACCATCCTAAGGGATGTGGATCAACTGATTATCCCTGGGCTCACCCACTGGCAGTCGCCGAGTTTCTTTGCCTTCTTTCCGGCAAATGCCTCGGGGCCTGCCATATTGGGAGAGTTGCTGTCAGCTGGGCTTGGGGTTCAGGGCATGTTGTGGGCGACGAGCCCTGCCTGCACAGAGCTCGAGACGCACGTGTTGGACTGGCTGGTGGACATGCTTGGCCTACCTCCACACTTCAAGTCAGAGGGGACCGGCGGCGGCGTTATCCAGGATTCTGCTTCCAGCGCATCTCTCTGTGCTCTCCTGGCGGCCCGCGAGCGCGCCACTGACTACAACAGCAACGAACGCGGGTGTGACGGACTTCTCGTCGCCTATGCTTCCACGCAGGCACACTCCTCCATTGAGAAGGCAGTCAAGATCGCCGGACTTGGCCGCCAGAATTTGCGACTGATCGAGGTCGATGAGCGCTTTGCTCTTCGTCCGGAGGAGCTGGCCAGGCAGATCAACGAGGACCGCGAGGCTGGCTTGGTTCCCTGCTTCGTGTGTGCAACCGTAGGGACCACATCATCAAACGCCATAGATCCATTGCCGGAGATCGGTCGAATCTGCCGTGAGGAGGGCCTCTGGCTTCACGTTGACGCGGCCATGTCCGGCACAGCAGCCCTCTGCCCTGAGTACCGCCATATCCACGCTGGGATCGAATTGGCTGATAGCTACTGCTTTAACCCCCACAAGTGGATGTTCACCAACTTTGACTGCGATTGCTTCTATGTGGCCGACCGAGCGGCGTTGATCAAGGCTCTAAGCGTGCTGCCGGAGTACCTGCGCAACAAGGCCACCGAATCCGGCGCTGTCATTGACTACCGAGACTGGCAAGTCCCTCTTGGCAGGCGCTTCCGCTCGCTGAAGCTCTGGTTTGTCATTCGCCACTACGGAGTGGAAGGCCTACGCCACCACATCAGACGCCACGTTGAGCTGGCCCAGACGTTCGCCAGGTGGGTTGATGAGGCTGAGCGGTTTGAACTGGCGGTTCCTCCACCCCTGAATCTGGTGTGTTTCCGACACGTAGGTGGGGATGCTGTCAATCAGCGGCTGCTCGATCGCCTCAATGGGAGTGGCCATCTGTATTTGACCCACACAAAGCTGAACGAGCAATTCACACTTCGGTTGTGCGTCGGTCAGACGCACACCGAGGCGCGCCACGTACATCAGGCCTGGCAGCAGATTCAAGAGACAGCCGCAGAGCTTGAGCAAGAGGACGAGCTGGGCGCAGAGGGCGGCTAACCCGGCGCTGCGAAGCGTCTTGAGCGTGGCGAAAGCCTGTGAAGCAAGACAAGACGCAGAGCGTCATGTCTCAGAGCACAACAGCAGACTATGCGCCGGAAATCGCACTGCAGCGAGAGTTCCGCAGGCCAGCTGTTCACTACTTGGCGACAATCGGCAGACACTGCGTCGCCCACGCCGCGGAATTGGACGCATGATCCACGGGAGGCCCAACGCGGGGGGGCATGATGATCGACTTCATCAGTGGCCCACACAGGTCCGCCGTCCCTGTGAGGAGGCAGCACACAGGGCCACACCGTCAGGAGAGACCGAGCTCCTGGTCGTGCGCAAGAGCGCAGCGGCTCAGATGGGGCAGCGAGAGTCGGATCTTTGGCTGTTCAGCCAGATCGAGTCGGGAGGGATGACGGGGCCCAATGATGAATGAGCACCCGAACGGGTCAAGTCCTGCGGGTATGCAAAGCTAGAGGCTCCCCAGTACCTGACGGGCGATTACCAGGCGTTGGATCTCGCTGGTGCCCTCGCCAATGGTGGTCAAGCGGTTGTCGCGGTAGATGCGCTCGACATCGTATTCTCTCATATACCCGTATCCACCGTGGATCTGGATGGCTTTGAAGCAGGCACGCTCGGCCGCTTCGGAGGCGTAGAGCTTGGCCATGGCCGCTTCCTTGGTGTAGCGCACACCCTGGTCCTTCAGCCAGGCTGCGCGGTAAACCATCATCCGCGCGGCGTCGATCTCGGTGGCCATGTCGGCGATCATCCACTGGATGGCCTGGAACTTGGCGATCGGCTGACCAAACTGCATCCGCTGCTTGGAATACTCTACCGCTGCTTCAAAAGCACCCTGCGCCAGGCCCAAGGCCATGGCACCAATGCTGATCCGCCCTCCGTCCAGTGTGATGAGGAATTGCTTGTATCCCTGACCACGCTGACCCAACAGATTCTCCTTCGGGACACGGCAGTCCTCGAAGAAGAGCTGCGAAGTGACCGAGGCCCTGAGCCCCATCTTCTCCTCGTCACGGCCAGGGCGGAAGCCAGGCGTGTCCTTCTCCACGATAAAGTTGCTGATGCCCTTTGTCCCCGCTGACTTGTCCGTGACAGCGGCAACGACGACCATGTCGGCAATGGACCCAGAGGTGATGAACACCTTCTGCCCATTGATGACCCACTGGTCGCCGTCGAGTACGGCGGTCGTCTTGACCGCGCCTGCATCGGAGCCAGCTTCCGGCTCGGTGAGTCCGAAGGCAGCCAGTCCTTGGCCACTGGCAAGAGGAGGCAAGTACTTGCGTTTCTGTTCTTCAGTGCCGAAATGATTGAGCAAATCGAGGCCCAGCGAGACATGGGAGGCCAACGTGATACCCAGGGAGCCGGAAACGCGGGAGATTTCCTCCACCGCAATGGCATAGGTTATCGTATCCGCCCCCGAGCCTCCATACTCCTCGGGAATCGGCAAACCCATCAATCCCAGGCTTCCCATTTTGCGGATGATCTCCCACGGAAACTCTCCAGAGGCATCCATCTCCTGAGCGACAGGGCGGATCTCATTCTCCGCGAAATCTCGCACCATCCGCTGCATCATTTGCTGCTCTTCAGTGAGTGCCCAGTCCACAGTGTCTCCTCCTTGTCAGTAATCGGGGAATCCAGATGGTGCCGGCCAGAGGTTTCAAGCCCAGCTAGCTCGTAGCCCTCTTGGCAGCATAGGCAGCTGGGATCGTGCAGGGCAGGAGGGCTCTCAAAACGGCATGCTGCTGACGAGAGCCACCTTGTTCCGGTGCACGGGTAGGAATACAGCCACCGGAGGCCCGTTCCTTCCGCTTTCAGCTGACGAACGGGCCTCCGGTGAGCAACTGAGTTGGTTGGCAGTCGCTCGCCGCTTCGTACCTCTGTGCACGCCAAGGCACTCCTTTTATGTCTCAGTCAACGGAACCCTTGGAGCCGCAAACACACCTCTTCAAAGCGCGTTCCCCTTTCTCCAAGTGGATACCGCTTGTGAGACTTTTCAAGGTACGAAACAGCAGCGACGAGCAACTGCGTTCCGAACCTGCCGCTATGCCGCTACCGGCGCTGGTGTCGGGCTGTCCAGCTGGCGGAACACCAGCTCATCATTCTCTACGTCGATCTGCAGCCGCTCTCCGGGTTTGAACTCACCACGGATCAGCTTCCTGGACAATGGACTCTCCACAAGGCGCTGCAGTGTGCGGCGCAGTGGTCGTGCACCGAAGGCAGGGTCATATCCCTTCTCGGCTAGCCAATCCCGCGCGGCCTCACTGAGCTGGACGGCCACGCCTTGCTCAAACAGCCGCTGGCCAATGTCCTTCATCTGCAGATCCACGATGCTCTTCATGTCTTCCCTGCTCAGCCGGTGGAAGATGATCACCTCATCGATGCGGTTCAGGAACTCTGGGCGGAAGGTCTTTTTCAGTGCCTCGCGTATATCGCCCTGCATCTTCTCACTTTCGGCGGGCTCACCAGGGGTACGGAATCCCAACGCGGTCGCACCCTTCGGCGTGTACTTGGTGCCGATGTTTGAGGTCATGATGACCACTGTGTTGCGAAAGTCCACGATGTTGCCTTGGCCATCGGTCAGCCGGCCGTCTTCTAGTATCTGAAGCAAAGCGTTCCACACATCAGGGTGTGCTTTCTCAATCTCATCGAACAGCACGACCTGAAATGGGCGACGCCGCACTGCTTCAGTCAGCTGTCCGCCCTCTTCGAAGCCCACATACCCGGGCGGCGCGCCGAACAGACGCGAGACCGTATGGCGTTCCTGGTACTCGCTCATGTCAAGGCGCAAGAGCGCATCCTCGTCATCGAAGAGGAACGCTGCCAAGGTCTTGGCCAGCTCGGTCTTGCCCACGCCCGTTGGGCCCAGGAAGATGAAGCTGCCGATCGGACGCCTGGGGTCCTTGAGGCCGGAGCGTGCGCGGCGGATGGCGTCTGACACAGCAGTCACGGCTTCCTCTTGGTCAACCATGCGCTCGTGCAGGCGCTCCTCCATCTGCAGCAGTTTCTCCGCCTCTGTCTCCAGCATCCGGCTAACAGGAATGCCGGTCCAGCCAGCAATCACTTGCGCGACGTCCTCTTCACGCACGACCTCTTCCAGACCCCGCTCCTCTTTCCACGCTTCCTTCTTGGCCTCAAATTCCTCTTCCAACTTCATCCGTTTGCTCTTGTGCACAGTAGCCTGTTCGTAGTCACGGCTCTGCCAAGCGGCCTCTTCCTCGTTCATCAGGCGCCCGATTTCCATCTTCGTTGTCTTCAACTCATCGGGCAGGCTGAAGATGGCGATACGCAGCTTGGAGGCAGCCTCATCGACCAGATCGATGGCCTTGTCCGGCAGGAAGCGGTCCTTGACGTAGCGGTGCGACAGGCGCGCCGCCGCTTCGATGGCCTCGTCACTGATCACCACGCGATGATGCTCCTCGTAGCGGGGGCGCAGGCCGTGCAGCATGTCGACGGTATCCTCCACGCTGGGCTCTTCGACGTATATGGGTGCAAAACGCCGCTCCAATGCGGAGTCCTTTTCAATGTGTTGGCGATACTCGTCCACAGTGGTAGCACCAACGCAGCGCAACTCACCACGGGCCAGTGCTGGCTTCAGCATGCTGGAGGCATCGATTGCCCCTTGAGCTGCTCCCGCGCCAACCACGTTGTGCAGTTCGTCAATGAAAAGGATGATCTCCCCCTCGGCCTGCTTTATCTCATCCAGGGCAGCTTTCACGCGTTCCTCGAACTCGCCCCGGAACCGTGTGCCGGCTACCATCGAGCCCAGGTCAAGCGAGATCAGCCGCTTGTTCATCAGCAATTCGGGTACGTCACCAGAGACAATCTTCTGGGCCAGCCCCTCCACAATGGCTGTCTTGCCCACACCCGCCTCACCTATGAGCACCGGGTTGTTCTTGGTGCGCCGACACAGGACCTGAATCACGCGCATGATCTCACCATCGCGGCCAATCACGGGATCGAGACTGCCCTCGCTGGCCAGGCTGGTCAGGTTCCGGCTGTATTTCTCCAGCGTGCGGTAGCGACTTTCAGCCTGCGGACTGGTCACTCTTTGTCCGCCGCGTATGTCGGGGAGCACGTCCAGGATCTTCCCTCGAGTCACACCATGGTCATTGAGGATTCGGGCCGCAGGCCCGTCTCGCTCGCCGACGATGGCCAGAAAGATATGTTCTGTAGAGACGTATTCGTCGTCGAGCTTCTCGGATTCCTCGGCAGCCCTATCGAGGACGCGCTTGACACGCGGCGTGATATACACCTGCATGGGGTGGGCGGCGCTGCCGCTGGCCTGCTGTCTGGGACCCGCTTTGAGCACGTCGTCCAGGCGATTCCTGATCTCGTCTGCATCTGCATCGATTGTCTCCAAGATCTGTGGAATCACTCCCTCTGGTTGCTCCAGCAGGGCCAGCAGGATGTGCTCAGTGTCCAGCTGACTGTGTCGGTAGCGTTGCATGATCTGATATGCACGGGCAGCTGCTTCCTGCGCCCGCTCTGTAAAGCGATCAAATGACATCATCATTTGGTTTACCTCATTCTAGATACTTTGAGAAGGCACTTGAACTTGTGCGCTCAACGCCCTTTGCCCATCTCCTGGGCGGATGACCCTAGGTTGGCTCACCCAGCGCCACACCGGCTGGTTCAGAAGCGGCGCGGGTGAACACGAATCTACCATCTTGGACATCCACAGCGATCCTGTCGCCCTCTTTGAACTCGCCCTGTAGCAGTCTCAGCGCCAGCGGATCCTGTATCTGTCTCTGGATGACGCGCTTGAGTGGCCGTGCGCCGTAGACAGGGTCGTACCCTTCTTCGGCTAGAAGACGTTTGGCCGCTTCAGTCAGTTCCAGTTCGACCTTCGTGTCCTCAAGCAGCGCCTGCAAGTGGTGTAGCTGGATGTCCACGATCTGCACGAGCTGTTCCATTCCCAGAGAATTGAAGATGATGACTTCGTCGATCCGATTAAGGAACTCTGGACGGAACTGCTGGCTCAGTGCCTCCATCACGCGGCGGCGCATCTCTTCATCGTCGCGTCCACCCAGTTCTTTGATCCAATGGCTCCCGACGTTCGAAGTCATGATGACCACTGCATTCTTAAAGCTCACGGTCCGCCCGTGACCATCGGTCAGACGTCCATCGTCCAACAACTGCAGCAGCACATTGAATACTTCTGGGTGCGCCTTCTCGACTTCATCGAAGAGCACGACTGCATAGGGCCGGCGCCGAACGGCCTCAGTCAGCTGGCCACCTTCCTCGTAACCCACGTAACCTGGTGGCGCGCCGATCATTCGAGCAACGGTGTGGCGCTCCTGATACTCACTCATGTCCAGGCGAACCATGTTGTTCTCATCATCGAACAAGAACTCTGCCAGAGCACGCGCAAGCTCTGTCTTGCCTACCCCGGTGGGGCCGAGGAACAGGAAGCTGCCCAGTGGCCTATTCGGATCCTGCAGCCCGGCTCTTGCACGTCGTACAGCGTTGGACACTGCAGAAAGGGCTTCGTCTTGACCAACCACGCGTGTGCGGAGGTTTTCCTCCATTGTCAGCAGCTTTTCCTTCTCTCCCTGCATCAATCGCGAGACAGGAATGCCAGTCCATTTGGAGACAACCTCGGCCACATCTTCCTCATCGACCTCTTCCTTGAGCATTGGCTGGCCATGCTGTAGCTCCGCCAACTGCAGTTCTTGTGCCTGCAGTTCCGCTTCCAGACTGGGAAGCTCGCCGTAGCGCAGCTTCGCAGCCTGCTCCAGATCAGCACGTCGCTCTGCCTGCTCGACAGATTGCTTGGTCTCCTCAATGCGCGTTTTTGTGTCGCGAATGGCCTGTATGGCTTCCTTCTCTTGCTGCCATTGACCTTTCATGGCCGTACTCTTCTCCTTGAGTTCGGCCAGTTCCTGCTCTATCTTATTCAGGCGTTCCTTCGACGCAGCGTCGGTCTCTTTGTTGAGGGCCTGCTGTTCGATCTGTAGTTGCATGATGCGCCGCTCGACCTCGTCGAGTTCGGCCGGCATGCTATCGATCTCCATTCGCAGCCGCGAGGCAGCCTCGTCGATCAGGTCGATGGCCTTGTCAGGCAGGAATCTGTCGGATATATAGCGGTGTGAAAGGACCGCAGCAGCAACCAACGCCGCATCCTGGATACGCACGCCGTGGTGAACTTCGTACCGCTCCTTCAGGCCGCGCAAGATGCTGACCGTTTCCTCAACCGTTGGCTCGTCCACGTAGATGGGCTGGAACCGTCGCTCAAGGGCAGCATCTTTCTCTATGTGCTCTCGGTACTCGTCCAGGGTGGTCGCGCCGATGGCATGTAGTTCGCCACGGGCGAGCATGGGCTTGAGCATATTGCTCGCGTCCATCGCCCCTTGCGCTGCTCCCGCCCCGACCACGGTATGCAGTTCGTCGATAAAGAGGATGATTTCCCCTTCGGCTTCGGTGATTTCCTTCAGCACTGCTTTGAGGCGCTCTTCGAATTCGCCGCGGTACTTGGCCCCGGCGATCATCGCGCCCAGGTCAAGTGCCACGATCCGTTTGCTCTTGAGTCCCTCTGGCACGTCACCGCGCACGATGCGCTGAGCCAGGCCCTCGGCGATGGCCGTCTTGCCTACGCCGGCCTCGCCCACCAGCACTGGGTTGTTCTTGGTACGGCGAGACAAGACTTGAACGACGCGGCGAATCTCGTCATCGCGCCCAACCACCGGATCGAGCTTGCCGCGGCGTGCCGTGTCCGTCAGATCCCGCCCATACCTCTCCAGTGCCTGGTATTTGTCTTCGGGGGTCTGGTCAGTGACCCGTTGTGTGCCGCGGATGCTGGCCAGTGCCTCGTATATGCGGTCCAGAGTGACGCCATAGTGCTTCAGGATATCACCCGCTCGTCCTGTTGATGCCAAGACGATGCCCATCAACAGGTGTTCAGTTGAGACGAACTCATCCCGCATGGATTGCGCTTGCGCTTCGGCACGCTTTAGCACGTTCTGAAGCGCCAGTCCAATGCCAACCTGAGTCGCTACACCGTAGACCTTGGGGCGCTGCTGCAAATCCTCGTCTAGTTCACGCTGCAGGGCTTGCGGTGTGATCTCCAGCTTGAGGACAATCTGAGGTACGACGCCATCTGTCTGTCTCAGCAGCGCCAGGAGCAGGTGCTCCGGTTCTATTTGACTGTGGTTGTATGCGCTTGCGATTTCCTGGGATTGCACCAGGGCCGCTTGCGCTTTTTCGGTCAATCGATTCTGATTCACGGACTACTCCCGATGTATAGATGATATCGGATGATTGCCAGAGCGCTGCTTTTGCAGCACACTCTCCTGGTTAGTAGCGCAGGATGGCGCCAATATGCCCAGCTTCTGCCAGAGCTTTATTGCTTGCCACGGTTTCTACTCTGCCGCCCGCTTCGATCACCGTGTGAATCACCCGATCGACTGCTCTGTCAACCGGTTCTGGCTTGCCGCCGCAGAACGGGCACTTGCTGATAGGCTCTGCACTGACGTAGCTGCAGCCGCCACACAGATAGCCGTCGACTTCGAAATCCTTCTCCACAACCAGAGTATGCACACGTCCCTGATGCGCAACATAGAACGTGTCTGCCAGCCCAGTCACGGCGCCAGCTCCCTTTGCGGCCGCGGTGATCATGTCTTTGACGAGTTTGGCCTCACGCTCTCCTCGCGCGACATGAATGAGTTCCACGGAACGTTCCATCACTTCAGTCGCAGACGCATTGATATCCGCACCGATGGTTCCTATGATCGTCTTCTGCAAGCTCTTGGGCAGCATCGCTTGAAACTGCGGCAGCGTGTCAGCTGTGCCTCCCACGATCAAGCCCTTGCAGTCGTTGTCTTTGCAGAAGCGCACCGCAGCCTCCGCAGCGAGTTTCAGGTTCTGCTCAGCTTGCTTGTCGACGTGGCGTTGATAGCGAGCGGCAGCGAATCCGCCCTGCTTGTGACGCTTGAGATCTTCACCAATCCATTCACTTTTCTCTTCAATCCGCCCCAACTCTATCAGAAAGAAGCGCGCACCCTCACGATCAACGAGAACCACTCCACGACGATCAAACTCGTCGAAAAGCTCAGCCAAGGGCTTGAGGTAGAGCGTGGTTCCTGTGTGTGCTTCACTCTCAATGGGAAGTGCCAACCGATATACCCGCCAGAGCTTCTGGTCAGCTGCCGAGAACAGGGCCACACTTCTCGCTTGCCAGTCGTAGTCAAGGTCGAAGAACGTCTCGATCCTGGTCACGTCCGCTTCGGAAGCAGAACCCCCAACCTCGTCCAGTAGATTGCGCAGGACCAACCTGCACTGTTCCTTCGGTTGCTGCGTCAGATCGGTGTTCAGATATAGGCTGATCGCCGCTGAGCCTGTGCTCTCAAAGCTCGCCAACTCCTGCATATCGGTTTCGTTAATCACCTGCTGTCCTCCTCTGCTTTGTGCTGGACATCAATTCACAACAATTCCGTTCTCGTCCAGGTGCTGTCGGAGCTGGCGCAGCTCAGCTTCCATGTCTGCGCGCACCTCTTCCATCTCAGCCTGGAGTTGCTCGATCGTGTCTGTCAAACGCAGGATCACATCCACCGCAGCGAGGTTCACACCAAGGTCGTTGGTCAAGCGACAAATCTTACGCAAAAGCTCAATGTCCCTCTGAGAGTACAGACGCACATTGCCCTGGGACCGTGCTGGCACAACCAGGCCTATGCGCTCATAATAGCGCAGCGTCTGTGGGTGCAATTCTACCATTCTCGCTGCAACGCTGATTACATAGCAGGGTTCGTTTGGAGTGTGATCCTCCATACCGCGATCTCCTCTGGTGGTCACAGATCCCTGGGCTGCTCGCCCAAGACCACCCGCACCACCTCTTCTCGGCCATCCCGGATGATGGTCAACTCTACTGTCTGGCCAACTGCGGTCTTTGTCTCCAGGTGCTTGACAAGGTCTTCCATGCCCCGTATCTGGGTGCCGTCGACACCGATCAGTATGTCGCCACCCAAGGGTACGATATAGTCGCCCACCCGTACACGGCGCTCGCCGCCACGTATCCCCGCGCTTGCGGCTGCTTGTCCCAAGGCCACCTCGATGACCAACACGCCCCGTTCCGAGGGCAAATCGAGAGCATCAGCCAATTCCGGAACAACGCTGATGCCGGTGATGCCCAGCCACGGATGCGGATAGTATCCCTTGTCAAGGATAGCCGTTGCCACGCGCTTCACAGTGTCGATGGGTACGGCGAAACCCAGACCTATCGACCCACCGCTTGGTGACACAATCGCGGTGTTGACGCCAATCACTCTTCCGGTCAGGTCAAGCAGTGGCCCACCAGAGTTTCCTGGGTTGATGGCCGCGTCAGTCTGGATGACGTCATAGATCATGCGTCCGCCTTCCGCCTCGAGAGGCCTGCCCAGCGAGCTGATGACTCCGGTGGTCAATGTGCGCTCCAGACGGAAGGGATTGCCAATGGCGATGGCGGTCTGCCCGACCCGTAGATCAGCGGAACTACCCAACTCCACTGGACGCAGTCTGTCGGCTGGAACATCTATCTTGACCACGGCGACATCGTTGGCTGGATCGGTACCCACTAGCATCGCCTCGATCGAGGTATCGTCATCCAGCGTAACCACGATTCTTTCGGCGTTCTCCACCACGTGGTTATTGGTGATGATGTGCCCCTCCTTGTCAATGACAAATCCTGAGCCCGTGCCTTCCTGGGGCACCAGACCCATGAAAAAGTCACGCACGATGACCCGACTGGTGATGAACACCACTGCTGGACTAACACGAGCGTAGACATTGATCACGCGCTCCTCTTCTGTGACCACCGCAGAACCCGGTTCTGTCGCAAGCGTCGGCACCGGCACCTGGGTCGCAGAAGGGACTGCTGCCAGTGGCGATGTGGGCGCGGGGGTCGGCGATGGCGTCGGAAGAAGCTGCGCCACAAAGCTGCACCCCAAGGCGCCTCCTAGTGTCAGCGATACCAGTGCGACCAAGACAATCCTGCGCTTTACACTTTTCATCACTCGCCCCCTCGCCGTGGCTCCACTACCTGGGCCTTTCGCCCAGTGTCAGCTTCACCGACTGCTCACGGCCGTCTCTGATAATAGTCAGTTCCACTTCCTGTCCCACTTCCGCATAGCGCAGAATGTACACCAAGATGTCCTCGAACTGCTGGACCTTGTGGCCATCGATGCCGATGATGACGTCCCCGCCGATTTCCAGGGTCTGCCCCTTTCTCTCCACTGTTGTGTCGCTTCCGCGCAAGCCAGCACGTGCGGCCGGCCCGCCAGGAGTTACCTGGAGCACGAGCGCACCCTGCTGCACTGGCAGGTCCATCTCTTCCACAATGTCCAATGATACATCCGTGCCGGAGATGCCAAACCACGGATAGTCATATTGGCCATCTGTGATCAGTTTCGGTACGACACGTTGCACTGTGTTTACCGGCACAGCGAAACCGACGCCCGAAACGCTGGGGTCGTATGCTGTGTTCACGCCGATGACGCGTCCCTGGGAATCCAGCAGCGGGCCGCCCGAATTGCCTGGGTTGATCGCCGCATCCGTCTGAATCAGCTCAGGGATACTGAACCGCGCTCCGAGCACCGCTGAGGCTCGACCCAGCGGTAGACTGCGGCCCAGTGCGCTGATAATGCCAGTAGTAAGCGTCCCGCGCAATCCAAAGGGATTTCCCAGAGCGATGGCTCGCTGTCCGATCTGCAACGTGTCTGAATTGCCCAGCTCGACGGCGTGCAATGCTGTGCCGGGCACGTCAACCTTGATCACCGCCAGATCGCTGTCCGGATCGGTTCCGACCACCTCCGCGCGCACCATTCTGCCGTCATGAAAGGTTACCTGCACCTCGTCCGCCTGCTCGACTACATGGTTGTTCGTGACGATGTGGCCCACTGTGTCGATGACAAAACCGGATCCGACCCCGCGCTGATAGAACTCCTCTGGCAACCCGGGTAGGTCCGGGAACCCAGGCACCTCCGTGTGCAGGTCCTCGCTGTCAACGAGTTTCACGACGCGAATGTTCACCACTGCTGGGTTCACTCGTTTGTATACATTGATCAAAAGCTGCTCTTCGGCATCGGCTTCGAGCACCAGCTCTGGTGGTAGGGGAGTTGGTGTGATCACGATGTACTCGCTTAGCGCGGTGGGGGTCGGGCTCGGCAAGCGGCCCAAGAGTGGGACCCCACATACACCGCAACCAGCTAGGCTTGTGGCCAGCAGACCCAGAAGAACCGCCAGTAGCACTGGTCCGAATCGGCGCCTTGTATTGACGTTCATTTCCGTCAGTATGCTCCTTTCACGTCGAACGGTATGTGTGATCTGCGCTGCCTGCCGCGCTGTGATGCCTCCCAAATCCAGTATCGGAGTGCACAGGCACCGCATAGCCATTATCATGGTAGAGGAAGATTGCCAGACTTTTATCCTTTGTTCTAGAGTACTGCGTGAATCGCCACACTCGAAGAGCACTTTCCATATCGTTCATCCCCCCTGACGCGACGCTGATTCAGTGCAATCTGCCCAGCAATACGCGCACGAAACAGTAAGGTGTCGCAATCAGTCTAGCTGCCTCGCATCGAAGCCAGCTCAGCGAACAGCTCCTTCTCCTTGCTGTTCAGCTTCTGTGGCAGGACGACTTTCACTTCCGCATAGAGGTCGCCGATTGCCTTCGGATTCTTAAGCCTGGGCATTCCCAAGCCTTTCAGACGAAAGCGCCTGCCGCTCTGCGTCTCCGGCGGAATCTTCAGCATAACTTCGCCCTTGAGTGTTGGCACCGCCACTTCTCCCCCTAGGATAGCGGTGTACAGGCTGACGGGGATCTCACAGGAGAGGTCATCCCCTTCGCGTCTCAGGGTTCTGTGCGGCAACACCGAGATACGCAGGTACAGGTCGCCGGCCTGACCGCCGCCCAGTCCGGGTTCGCCCTGGCCGGCCATGCGCACCCGCGAGCCGCTGTCCACCCCTGGCGGGATCACAACCTCTATTCGGCGGCTGTCCATCTGTAAAACGCGCTTCGTGCCGTGAAACGCTTCCTCGAGTGTGACCTCGACGGGATACTCCAGACTCTGTCCGCGGCGGCTGCGTGGTCGTTGCGAGTAAGCACTGCCACCCGTGCCCCCGAAGATGCTGCGGAAGAAATCGGAAAACCCTCCTCCTTCACCAAAGAGGTCGCCCAGATCGCGGTACTCGACGTGCACGCGTCCGCCGCTGGGCTGCCCACCCGAGAACCACTGACTCCAATCAAAACCGCGCGGGTCACGGCCCGTGCGCTGCCACTGCTGCCAACTGGCCCCCAGTTCATCATATTTCTGTCGCTTCGTAGAGTCGCCGAGCACCTCATAGGCTTCGTTTATCTCCTTGAAGCGTTCTTCAGCAGCTTTGTCTCCTGGATTGACGTCGGGGTGATGCTCGCGCGCCAGACGGCGGTAGGCCTTTTTGATCTCCTTCTGGCCGGCCTTTTTGTCTACACCCAGTATCTTGTAATAGTCCTTGTATTCCATACCGCTCTAGGTCCACCTTCTCCACTGCACAGCGTGGTTGGAGTCGAGAGGGTTCGTTCGGTGGCGGCTCTGCACAGCATCTCCTAGTGGCAGCGCTGTCAGTCTGACTTGTTCACTTCCACTCGTGCTGCACGCAGTAGTTTGCCAGCAACCACATACCCTTTCCGATACTCGTGGGTGACTTCATTCCGACCCTTCGTGCCATCGTCCGTGAGCTCGACAGCTTCATGGACGTTGGGATCAAAAGCCTCTCCCACAGACTGAAGGGGCTCGACGCCTTCCTGGTTCAGGATGCTCTGTAACTCTTCGTGGGTTATCCGAACGCCGGATGCTACAGGGTTCTCTCTCTCTGCATATTTTAGAGCCTCCTCCAGCTGGTCGGCCAGTTCCAGTAAGTGAGTCAGTAGGCGCTTCTTCTCTTGCCACACGCGGTCATCGCAGAGACGCTGCAAGCGTTTGCGCATGTTCTCTGATTCCGCCAGGGCACGCAAGTACTTGTCGTAGTTCTCGGCTGCCTCTTGTTTTGCCGCTGTCAACTGTTCCTGCATATCGCTATGGTGCTCGCTATCCCGGGACACTGCATTCTGATTCATGATTCTGACCTCGCTCGATCAGCTTGATAAATCGGCAAGGCCATTCTAATCCTTTAGTGTATGTTTGTCAAGGTTTCTGCAGTAATTCATATAAATGTCTAACGTTAGCGCTACAGATGGATCGCCCGCCGCCAAACCAGCCGGCAGAGTGTGTGAGTGGGGGTGTTCGGGTAGATAGGTGGCAGCTTGAGATCCTGCTCTGCCGCGACACCTCTATCCTATGGAGCGCGCGTTGGGCTTGGGTTGACTTGCCGCTGACCGTGACGACTCAGCACAGGCGCAGAATAGGAGCCTGCCCTCGTGTGTCTGCCCGGCACAGGAAAGGTGATGCGACCGGACGGCCGCTCGTGCCCTTCCGGCGGGCGTTCATCTCTGCATGCGGCACAGCACCGCCCAAAAGGTGGCGGCATGCATCGCGAATGCAGGCGTTGCGAGGAGCCCGGGCTGCTAGAGTCCAGCTCGGGCGAACCCAGCCTGTCTGGGCCCGAGCCTGCCAGATACTCTAGGTTCGTGTCCATTCGAAGCAGCTTGCCAGAGAGAGGCGTCGAGGATTGGATGGAGACGAACCGCTTGCTCCGCGGGCCGGGTGAGAAGGTACCCCCGCTGTGCGGGTTCAATGGCTCTGTGACTGTGCGATCCTGATGCCCGCTTCAGTCAACGCCCACACGCGGGCTGAGTGGCAACTGCTGCAGTTGCTGGCCGTGGGGCAACTGTCACAAACATCATGGCTGGATCGGTCCATAGGTCGCAGATAGCCTCTGCGCACCAACTCGTCAAGCATGCTCTCCACGAGTGGCTGGCTAACGCCCAACCGCTGGGCCAGCTGACGAAGACTGTGCACACCCCCGGAAGAGACCAATCGCAGCAGTTCCTGCAACATTCTCGTGTACCTCAGCCCTCTCTGGAGAACAGCGACCGGGGAACTCCACTACTGTCGTTCGCTACCATCCCAGAAGCCGTGCTGCTTGGTAGGCGAAGACCCCCCCTGCCAGTGAGACCACGAGCAGGAACAAGACACTGAAGAGCGTCCAGCCCCAAGAGTCGGATTCCTGTTTGATGGTGGCCACGGTACTGACGCATGGGACGAACAGCATCTGTGTGACTAGAAAGGCGAGCCCGGCCGAGGGAGAAAGGGTGTTGCGCAGGATAGCTGGCAAACCTGCTCCACTCTCACCCACTCCAAACAACACGCCCATGGTGGCAACTGCGTTCTCCTTGGCTACGAAACTGCTGATCAGGGCCAGCATCATCCGCCAGTCCAGGCCCATCCACATGCCAACTGGCTCCACCAGTCGTCCGACCGATGCCAGGACACTGGTCTCCGGGTCCCCGCCTGGGAAGGTTGAAAGCATCCAGATGACAATGGAGACCGCCAAGATGACCGTCCCGGCCCTGCGCAGGAAGGACAGCAGCCGGTGCCATACGGTGATGGCAATCGTGTGCCAGTTTGGGAGGTGGTACAGTGGCAGCTCCATAATGAATGCAACCTGCTCGCCCTTGAGTATGAACCTGTTGAGGAGCAGGCCCGAGCCAACGAGCACGGCCAAATTCGTCGCTAGCAATGCCCACGAAACGATGGCTGGTGCCGCGAAGAACGCAGGAGCGAGGAAGGCGATCACACCCATCCGCGCAGTGCATGGAACCAGGGGGGAGACAATGATCGTGAGCAGACGGGCCCTCTGCGATTCAATGACTCGCGTTCCCATCACCGCTGGCACGTTGCAGCCAAAGCCCAGAAACAGTGGCAGGAAGGACTTGCCGTGCAGGCCCATCAGGTGCATAAAACGATCCATTACGTACGCTGCCCGGGCCATGTAGCCAATATCCTCCAAGATGCCCAGCACGGCGAAGAAAATGACCAGGATCGGGAAGAAAGTCAGCACAGCGCCCACGCCACCGATCACACCGTCGACCAGCAGGCCGGTGAGCCACGTGGGTGCCGTATCAAGTGCACGAACCGCCAGATCGGCCAGGTTCTGCACCAGGTACCGGTGCAGTAGTTCTTGAAGCGGTGACCCGATGGCATAGGTCAGGGCAAAGCTCAAGGCTAGGATGCTCACAAGGACGAGCAGCCCCCACACCGGGTGTGTTGCCCAACGATCCAGTCGGTCGGTCAGACTGATTGGGCCGATTCTCGGCTTGACCACCGCTGCGCGCACCATGCGTGCAATCCATGCATAGCGCCCACCGGCTACGGCCACACACGTATCCTCGTGTTGCTGGATAATCTGATATACCTCGCTCCAGGCTTCCTGCGGCAGGCGCGGGTGAATCATATCAGTGATCTGTTGATCGCCCTCGAGGATCTTCAATGCTACCCATGTCGTCGGGTATTCTGCTGGTACGTTGCCACCGATGAGCTCCTCGATACGTTCTAGAACGTCGACGTGATCTGCGCGGATGTTGGGGGTGTTGGGTGTGTACTCGGCTCCGTCACACGTGACCTCCTCAATGCGTGCCAGTAGATCGTGTATGCCTTGCCCTCTCGCAGCTACCATGGGGACCACAGGCACACCCATTGCGGCTTCCAACACGCGGGGGTCGATCGTTAGGCCCTGCTGTTCAGCAACATCGATCATGTTCAAGCCTACGATGACCGGTGTGGGCAGCGGCAACAGCTCAGCCACCAGGTACAGGCTGCGTTCGAGTGTCGCCGCGTTCACGATGGCCACCACAACATCCGGCTTCTCTTTGATAATATACTCCCGCGCGATCAATTCTTCGGGTGAATTGGCGCTCAGGCTGTAGGTGCCGGGAAGATCCACGACCTGGAATGTCCAGGAATCGACGTTGCATGTGCCGGCCTTCTGCTCGACGGTCTTGCCTGGCCAGTTACCGACGCGTTGGTTCAGTCCCGTGAGCAGGTTGAAGACAGTGCTCTTCCCTACGTTGGGCTGGCCAGCCAGTGCGACCCGAATCGTGTTGCCCTCGTGCTCTGCCATGGCTCGCTTCACTCCGGCCTGACATGGATCTTGCAGGCCTCTCCACGCCCCAGAGCGATCCTCGTGTCGCGGATCGTAACGAGGACTGGCCCATGCCCCAGGTTCTGCAGCATCCGAATACTGGCTCCCGGTGTGAAGCCAAGAGCCGCGAGCCGGCTACGAAAGCTGGCACCGCCGCGTAGACTTTGGACCACAGCCGATTCGCCGCCATTCAGTGTCGTGAGAGGCTGGGAGTTGTTGGTGGACAAGCTGATCTGTTCTGCCTGGTTGGATCGCTTCGGTAGTCTGAGACCGTGTCTTGAGTTGTGGTGTTTGTCTTTCATCATGATAAGCCTACTGAGAATCATAATAGCCAGAGCTGCCCCCAGCTGGTGCTGAGCTGGTGCCCCCTGCGATTGTGGTCAGGGAGCGATCAAGGGCACCTCCCGTGCGTCTGCCTCCATCAGCAAGCTGTGCGGTGCCCAACCTGTGACTGAAGCATAGGCGGCAAGATGTCCATCTCGTCCGTCCGGGTGCCCTGGCTAGGCGCGTAAGCTGGCTCCTGTGTTTATGCTGACTTTAATATAGAAACCACATATTTTTAGGCTGCACTTAATATACATGATCTGGTGGTAGATGTCAAATCCGGCGTCTGCGGGGGCGTTCCAGCTTCGGCCAACAATTCCGGCAAACTCAACGGGAAGGCGTGGCAATCTAGGACTCGTTTGTTGGTAATGACTGGCATCTGTGCTATAATCGCCGGGAGAGGCTGCGCAAGACCTGATCGGGCTCTGCCTAGAAAGGAGGGGCGCGGAGTTCAGTACCGGTTGCTTGCGGTCCCGATGTGTTGGTCAGAGAATCGGGCTTGCAGAGTACTGCATTCGTTGCTAATCTGAAGCAGCCCTGCGCATGCCGCAAACCTGCCAAGAAAGTTCTGTAACTGATGGGCGAAGCAGTAGTATGGAGGGATGAAACAAATGGATTATGCGAAAGCATTCACGTTCGTTTTCGACGACGAGGACTGGGTCAAAAAGGTGCTCATTGGAGGCATCGTGGCCCTGATTCCCATTGTGAACCTCATCGTGGTAGGCTATGGGCTCAGGGTTCTCAGGAATGTTGCCGAGGGCGCGGAAAAGGCCTTGCCGGAGTGGGACGATTTTGGGGATTACTTCGTCCAGGGCCTCATGAGCTTATTGGGCGGGCTGATCTGGGCCATCCCGGTCATCCTCCTTTCGATGCTGATGGGCTTGATCAGCTGGGTGACTGGCTATGAGGGTGATCCCTACAGCGTCGGGGCGGCGATTTGGCTCTGCATGTCGGGCCTGAGCTGTCTGTCTGGTCTCTACGGGCTCTTCCTGGCCGCGTTCATACCTGCGGCTACCACCAAGTATGCCGTCAGCCGTGACTTTGCAGCTTTCTTCCGCGTGGGTGAGATCTTCAAGTACATCACATCCAACCTGGGCCCCTACATCATTGCACTGCTGCTCGGTACGGTGGCCGGTTTTATCGCCAGCTTCGGCCTCATCCTGTGCCTGGTCGGCGTGGTCTTTACAGGCTTCTGGGCCTCGCTGGTGAGCAGCTACCTCCTGGGTCAGGTGTATGCTGCCAGTGAAGCGCGGAGTCTAGAGGCGGCCTAGCGATTCCAGCAAGTGGATAGCAACCAAGTCTGGGGCGAGGATGCGCGCATCCTCGCCCTGTTGTGTATCACGGACGGACAGGAGAAACCATGTCGAGTACACTGCGCAATGTCGCTGAGTTGATGTGCCTTGCTGCGAGGACTGCGCCCAAGGCGGCGGGCCGGGACTTTGTTGTGACTGAGATCATCGAGGGAGAGGCTTGCCGCGAGCTGGCCGCGGCGATGGTCCGCTTTGGCGAACGGACGGGCAAGGGCAACTTTGACCGCGATGGGA
>JBFEPU010000013.1:0-19538 GCA_041549915.1 Anaerolineae bacterium
CCTTCTCTTCTACAACGTCCAGGCAAACCACTCTGTTGCCTAGGTCAGCCAGGCATGCGCCTGTCACCAATCCCACATAGCCAGCGCCAACAACGCAGATCCCGCTCACTCGCTAAACCTCAAGAACCATTATGTCTACAAAGAAAGCGCCCTGGACCCACATCCTGAGGCCAGGGCACCCCTACTATAGCACACGTCACTGGATTGTCAAAACTGCTGCTCCAACTGCTCAGGCGCGCCTCGCGCCCCTGCCACGCCACTCACCGCATCCGTCATGACCATCTCGGCCAACTTCTGTCCCATCTCCACTGCATAGTTGGAGCCCCTATCCCAGGGATATACATGGCTCATGCTGGCGAAATAGAGGCCAGGCACGGGAGTGCGGACGGAGGGTATCTTCTGGGAGTAGTTCACAGGCACCACGGGCTGGGCATACTCCTCGCGGAACAGCCAGCTCGTGCGCACCCACGAGGGGTCAAAGTCTGGGTTGAACTTGGTCATGTGGGGCAAGAACTCTGCCAGTACTTCCTCCTTGGTCATGCTGAAGTACCGGTGTTCAGGGGCAGGGTAGTCACCGAGGTAGATGATATGGTCGCCGCCATAGTGCTCAGGGGCCTGGTAGTTCGTGTGCTCCACAAAGGCGATGAACGGGAACTGCCCCTTTGGCAGATTGACCCAGTACATGCGGTCAGTCACTGGACGATCGAGAGCCAGAATGAGCGTCAGCGCACCAACGGAACCTAACCCCCGTATCGCCTGCAGGTACTCCGCCGGCAGATCTGGCGCCAAGCGCAGCATGGCCGTCGGCGAGACAGTAACCACGACCGCATCGAAGCCGAGCTCCTGGCCTGCGACATGAAGGCAGATCTTGGATGCGCAGCCCCTAATCCGGGTTACCGGCGCGTTCAGATGGACCGCACCTCCGTTGGCTTGCACCTCATCGACCAGTGCGTCAATCAGGGTCTGGTAGCCTCCGACGTAGTAGCCCAGGCGTTGAGTACGTTTGTGGATGCGTGCCCAGAACCAGGCCATGTTGACGTCCTGGTAAGCACCTCCGAACTTGTTGGCCAACAGCGGCTCCCAGAGCGCCTCATAAGCATGCTGGCCAATATAGCGCGGCAACCACTCGTGCGCTGTGACCCGCTCCAGAGGTCGCCAGTTGCTGGACAGACGCAGGTAGAGCGTGACCAGTCCCACACGAATCTTGTCGACAAGAGAAAGATAGGGATAGCGAAGCACTGCGATCGGGCTGTCGAAGGCATTCATATCCCCGTCGTGCCAGATGGCTGTCACCGGTTTGGGGAAGAAGATCTTATCACCAAGGCCCAGCTCGCGGCTGAGATTCAGCACAATGTCATCTGAAGCGAACAGATGGTGATAGAACTTCTCGAGCGGCCAGTCCCAGCGGTCGTCCCTGAATGTTGAGGACAGACCGCCCGGCTGTGACGCTTGCTCAAAGACGGCCACCTTGTGGCCGACTTTGCCCAACTCGTATGCTGCTGTCAGGCCAGTGATGCCCGCACCGACGATGCCAACTTCCATGTTCTGCGTACCCCGATTCCTCTGCAGTGCACCAACCCTGTCCCCGGATCCGATATGCGATGGCGCTCAGTCTGCACCCTCATCTGGAAGCATCCCGGATAGAATTCGTTCCATGGCCATCGTGTGGCTACACACACCTCGCTGCCCGAAGAACCGGCAGCCACACTTCCAGGCCCCGCCATCGTATCGAACTGCGTAGGTGTTGTGATCTCCGCGGAAGACAACCTCGAACTGAGAAAACTGCACGCGAGCCTTCTCCTGAGCGTACCGCCTCGCCTTGTCTATCTTGCTTACCATTCCCGAATCCATGCACACCTCCCCATGCAGTCTAGGATTGCGCGTCCGAAGATTGCTTCAAGCGGGCCTTTACCAAGTCGATGTTGCCGATGGATGAGGGGTCAACCTCATACAGCATCGCCAGATAGTAACTGACAAAGTCGCCAAAGTGAATCGTGGACAGGACTTGCGCCAGCGGGCTACTGCCACGTGCGTCTACCGACTCCCAGCCAAAGCCATGCCGCTCCAGCAACTCGCGTGTAATGTCAAACCGCAAGCGAACTCGGGGGTGGTTCAACGTAGAGGTCAGCATGATCACGTGCGCCAGCTGACCAAGGTCGTGCGGAGAGGGGTATCCCACCACTGAGTTGTGATTGAGCTCTGGCAGAACATCAAACACCCCCCAGGACTTGGCATTCTCGTTAAACTGTCCCTTCCAACGACGCGCGACCTCACTCAAGTGTTCCGCGGCATAGACCACGGGCAGCCGAAGGAACAGTCTGTGGGCCAACTGCTTGGCTGCGTTTTCGCCCGTGGGCACCGATGGTGCGATCTCCTGCTGCCAGCCTCTCATCACACTTGCTGCCTGGGCCAAATCTGCAGACTTGTCCTCAATCCATCCTAGCCGCTGCACGATGCCCAGGAGAAGCGTCAGTGAGTAGCCCAGAGCGGCACGCGGCTGTGACCGGTAGTGATACAGACACAAGGGCAGTCCCCGCTCCCGCGTTCGTCGCTCCAGCTCACCGCCTGTGGTGATGGACACCACCCGAGCTTCTCTCTGCACCGCGCTTTCGAAGCCGCCTAATGTCTCCTCTGTGTTGCCAGAGTAGCTACAAGCGATCACCAGAGTACGTTCATCTGCAAAAGCCGGCAAACCATAATCGCGGTGCACGATGATTGGAATGGGGTTTTCGGCGATTAGAAGCGCGCGGAGCAAATCGCCGCCGATGGCCGATCCGCCTACACCCAGGATAACGATCTGATCGACGTCGCGGTACTCGTCCGGCAAGTCAACGCTCTGAACTTGCTCCCAGGCGACTTCGCACTGCCGCGGAAGATCAGCAATGCAGGCCAGCATTCCCTGCGGATCCAGGGTTGCGAAGCTTGTTGGAGCATCCAGATCACGCATTCGCCCGTCTCCTTTTGTCATCGCTGGTCGATCCCTCCACAGCCAACCGATACACCGCGCGCTTGGACCACTGGGCAAGAGTGGCAACCTGTGCAACAGCATCGCGCCGGCTCACGCCGGTCGAAATCAGCTCCACGAGAGCGCGGCGAACGCGCGTCTCCTCCCAGACAGAATCCTCCTTCAGAGCACCAGCAACAACCAGCGTGAACTCTCCCCGAGGGTGCGCCTGCTCGAAGCGCTCAAGCGCCCCGTGCACTGTGCCCCGCCACACTTCCTCGTACATCTTGGTCAGCTCACAGGCCACGGCTAGCTGCCTGTCACCAAAGATCTCCTTCATGTCCCGTAGCGTAGCTAGCAGACGATGTGGTGCTTCGAAGCAGATAAGAGTTTGTGGCTGATCACGGACTGCAGCCAGCCGCCGCTGCCGCGCACCGCGACGTCGGGGGAGGAAACCGAGGAAAAGAAAGCTGTCTGTGGGCAAGCCTGACACAGCAAGGGCAGCCAACACAGCGGACGGTCCCGGCACAGGTACAATCGGTACTCCTTGGGCAATTGCCGCCTGAACCAGCCGATAGCCAGGATCTGATATTGTGGGCATACCCGCTTCAGAGACCAGAGCGACATCCTGCTTCACCAGAGCTTGCAGGATCTCATCCCGTCTGACCAGCTCGTTGTGCTCAAAGAAGCTAACCATCGGCGTGCTGATTTTGAAGCGATTGAGGAGCTTGACAGTGGTTCGCGTATCTTCAGCGGCAATGAGCCCCACCTCACGCAACACGCGCAGTGCGCGCAGCGTGATGTCCTCCAGGTTCCCAATCGGTGTTGCTACCACATACAGCACGCCCATTGGCTGGGATTATACTGAAGAAACGGTGCCCTGTCTAACGTGCCCCTGCGTAGTGTTTGCGGAAAGCGTCCACTCCCTGTATAATCTGGTCGATAAACAGTATAACTACCAGTCTAACTCTCGCAATGGAGACTCGGCCAGCGGGAGGGTCGCCGCGAGCGAGGCAGAAGCTGCTCGATAGACTCAGCGGCGAGGCAGAGAACCACGTGCGACAGGGCTAATGCGGAGGCGCACTAGTGCTTGCACGAGTCGCTCTCTGGCCGGGGTGACTCTGCCAGAAACTCTCAGCCGCGCGATTGGCCGCTGATCATCGATCAGCGGATGGCCGACCGGCAGACCTGCGCCCTCCCTCGGGTGCATCGTACGCAGCAATGCGGCCACGTTGGTTGGCACCGGCACGCTCGCCACGAAGAGGTTCAAAAGCGGTTGGCCCGTCCACGTGTCCAGGGTGAAAGTGTCGGTCGACTCGCTGCTTGTCCGGAACGACAAGAGTACAGGCCAGATGGCCCTGATCGTACAGCAGTGAATAGCATCATCAGCAGGCCGACCTCCACAATCAACTGGGAATGAGCAATGGTAAGGGTACTGCATTTTGCTGATCTGCACCTCGGCGTAGAGAACTACGGGCGTCCAGACCCCGCCACCGGGCTACATACTCGTCTTTTGGACTTTTTGCGATCGTTTGACGAGCTTGTGGAACACGCTCTGTCTCAAGCAGTCGACCTGGTGATCTTTGTCGGCGACGCCTACAAGAATCGGGATCCAAGCCCTACTCACCAACGCGAGTTTGCGAGACGGATCCACCGCCTAGCGGCAGCCAGCATCCCGGTATGCCTCGTGATCGGCAATCACGACATCCCGCATACTGCGGGACGAGCGAACACGTTGGATATCTTCGCCACGCTGGAGGTACCCAACGTCTACGTAGGCCGAAGACCTGCCACATTTGAGATTCCCACTGCGTCAGGCACCGTGCAAGTCATTGCCCTGCCCTGGATCGTGCGCAGCCATCTCCTGAGCCGCGAAGACTTTAAGGACCATTCGCTGTCTGAGATTGAAGAATTGACGCTCACGAAAGTGGAGAACGTCCTGGAGAAAGAGCTGGAGCGGTTGGATCCTGATCTGCCGATCATTCTCGCAGCGCATGGTGCTGTTCAGGGAGCGACGTACGGATCCGAGAGAAGTGTCATGCTGGGACAAGAGCTTGTGTATCCTTCGAGTATGATGAAAAAGGCAGCGTTCGACTATGTGGCTTTGGGACACATTCATCGTCACCAAGTCCTGCGAGAAGCAAGACCGCCGATCGTCTATTCGGGCAGTGTAGACCGAATAGACTTTGGTGAGGAGAAGGAAGCCAAGGGCTTTGTCATCGCAGAGGTTGAGAAAGGCAAGGCAGCCTTCGAGTTCATTCCATTGACCAGCACCCGGCGCTTTGTCACTATTGACGTACACGCAGACGGCGCCGATCCCATGGCGCAGGTGCAAGAAGCCATCAGTGCCCACAACATTCAAGACGCAGTTGTCAGGCTGATCATCCATACGACGGTGGACAAGAATCGTCAACTGCATGACAGAGAGATCCACAAGCTGCTTGGGGACGCTTTCAAGGTGGCAACTGTGGTGCGAGATGTTCAACGGGTATCGCGACTGCGCCTCGGAACCGAGCAGAACATAGCGCAGATGGCACCACTGCAGGCATTGGAGATGCACCTGCAGCTAAAGCAGGTTCCCAAGGAACGTATCGACAGACTGCTCGAATACGCGCAACGACTGATGACCAGCGGGGCGTGAATGCCAAGCAACACGATACTGGCATCTCGATGCCCCACCTGTTGTGAGCGATTCAAAGGGGACGGGCAATGAGCACACAACTGTGGACATCTGTAGACTCGGCTAGCATCGTAGGCGGCGTATGGCAGGAGACGGCCAGCAATCTGGGCATCCTTGAGCAGTCCCGCCTCATCCCGACCAAGCGCGGCCGCGGCAACCTCTATGTCCTGGTGGAGACAGTTGGCAGCTTTCCGGATCATGAGCAGATCCAGCAGCGTATCATAGGCATCGTCCGGGAATACTACCGCACGCCTGGCAGTATCACAGCTGGCATCCGCCACGCAATAAAAGCTGCCAACACCTACCTTTTTGAGGAGAACGTCAACGCTCCGCGCGAGCAGCGGGGCGTTGCCGGCGTGACTTGCATGGTACTCAAGGACCAGGATGCCTATGTCGGACAGTGCGGCCCAGCGGTCCTTTACCACGTTGGCAGAGCACAGTTCCAGCGTCTGCCGAAGGAGTCGACCTGGCTGAGCAGTGAGATGCTGCAGGATGTGGACATCAGAAGGCACCCACCGCTGGGGCTGCGCCGGGAAATCGAACCTGAGTTGTTTCACCTCCATGTTCGAGAGGCTGACGTGTTTGTCTTGAGCTCCAGGTCACTGGCCAGGCTGGCGACCGACGAAGAAATAGCCCACGCCGTCCTCGACCGGGGCGCAGGCACTGTGCGCGCAAACGTGGAGAACCTGGCGCGAGGACAAGATCTGTCCATCATCGTGGTTGAGGTATTGCCGGCCGACCAAGCCCCCGTATCTGGTAGGGAGGAGAGCGTGTACGTTCAGCCACTGTCTTCCCCACAGCCGAGTCTGTTGACCAAGGTGTCCTCTGGTCTCCGCCGGATGTTCGTCACGTCCGCCGACGAGCAGGAGGGATTTGAGGAGGAATTCGCGGAGGAAGAAGAAGCAGAAGCCCTTGGTCTCGACATTGACCTGAGAGGGGCGGCCGAGTCAGCTTGGCGTGCTCTCGCGGGGCTTGGGCGGCAACTGGCTGCGCTGCTGGTACGCGTGCTTCCAGACACCGATTCAGGCCGCCGCCCAAGGCGAACTCGCAAAGGCAAAGAAGTGGCAGCTGCCCAGCTGGACAGACGCTGGCTGTATGCTGCTTTGGTGATACCAATACTCGTCATCGTGCTTGTTGCTGTCACCCGATTCCAGCATCAGCGCTCACTAGAGGCCCAGTTCGCAGAATTGGTGGCAGCCGCGCAAGAAGCCATTGCCTCTGCCGAGTCGAGCTCTGACAGGTCGACACAGAGAACCCTGCTAAGTCAAGCAATGGGCACACTTGGGCAGGCACTGGAACTCAAGCCGGAAGCTGCGGAGCTCAGGGCTGAGCACCAAGAAATCCAAGAGTGGCTGGATCGCATAGATTATGTTTACAGGATCCCTTACTTCATCGAGCTGCAGGAGTTCCCTGACACAGAGAGCGCAGTAGTCCGACTAGGCAGGGTAGTTGTCCACGGCATTGACGTGTACGTGCTCGACCTGGGAGTAGGCCGCGTGTACAAGTACTTGCTCAACGACACCAGGGATGCCTTGCAGACGCTCGAAGGGGATCCGGTTCTGCTGCGCGCAGGAGACCAACGCGGCGACATGACAGTTGATGAATTGCTGGATATCGCCTGGGTAGACGCAGGGGGACTGCGGGGAACAAGCAATCTGCTGACGGTTGACACCCAGGGACATGTCCTGATGTATGATGCTCTCCTAGGACTGCGGCCGTTTCCCACAGCCGACACCAGTACATGGCGCAACCCGGTGGCTGCTGTGGGGTACTTTGGCAGAGTGTACTTGCTGGACCCCCAAGCCAATCACGTGCTCAGGTACGTGCTAACCAATGAAGGCTATGATGGGCCTCCCAGCGATTACTTCCCGGAGGGGACGGACGTGTCCGTCAGGAGCGCGGTGGACGTGGCGATTGATGGCAATGTGTATGTCCTGCACTCCGACGGCATGATCTCCAAGTATCAGGAGGGATCCCCTGTTCCTTTTGTTCAGAGCAACATGGACGAGCCACTGGAGGCCCCACGTTCTATCTTCGTCACCGGTTTCATGGACGAGGGAGGATACGTCTACGTCGCTGATGCAGGAAACCAGCGCATCGTCCAGCTCAGCAAGGCAGGCGAATTCATCCGACAGTTCCGCGCTCGAGATGCGAAGAACATGAGAGACTTGAGAGGGCTGTTCGTGGATGAGGAACAGAAGCAACTCTTTCTGACGGATGGCAGCAAGCTGTATCTGGTAAGCCTACCGGATTAGATACCCGGCGTGGACCGTGCAGTGCAAGCCAATTCACGGGGTTGAAATGTCACTGATACTGGGCCTGGAAACCTCCTGCGATGAGACAGCCGGCGCGGTGGTTGCAGACGGCAGGAAGATTCTGTCCAACGTGATTGCTTCACAGGTTGAGCTGCATCGCGAGTATGGTGGGGTCTATCCGGAAATGGCATCGCGCCAACATGTGCTGGACGTTGTCCCCGTCATCAGAGAGGCATTGGCACACGCGGGCACAGAGTGGGAAGGCTTGGCTGCAATAGCTGTCACGTCCGGACCAGGTCTTGTTGGCTCACTTCTCGTTGGCGTGAATATGGCAAAGGGCATCTGTTGGGCGACAGGATTGCCCCTGATCGGCGTGAACCACCTTGAGGCGCACCTCTACGCCAACTGGCTGTTCTTCCCCAAGGAAGGGACCGACGACAGGGTTGCACCAGCACCGCCAGAGTTCCCGCTCGTGTGCTTGATCGTCTCCGGAGGCCATACTGATCTGGTACTAGTGGCAGGTCACGGGCAGTATCGGGTCCTCGGCCGCACGCTGGACGACGCCGCTGGAGAGGCCTTTGACAAGGTGGCGCGACTCCTTGGCCTGGGTTATCCAGGAGGGCCCGCTATCCAGGCAGTGGCAGAAGATGGCAACCCGAAGAGGTTTGATCTGCCTCGTGCTTGGCTCAAAGATACCTATGACTTTAGCTTCAGCGGTCTCAAGACCGCTGTGCTACGCGTCGTCAAGGACTATGGAGGCTCCTCCGATTCCGGACAGGGTCAATCTGCTGCGCCGGCGGCACGGAGCGAAGGAAATGACGAAAAGCCGGACACGCGATATCCAAGATCGGCAGCTCCTCGAGCAAGGCTGCGCGAGCTTCCTCTGGCTGACCTGGCCGCCAGTTTCCAGACGGCAGTTGTCGATGTCCTGGTTGGCAAAACCAGGCAAGCGGCAGAAGAGTTTCAGGTCAAAGAGGTGCTCCTCGCGGGAGGTGTTGCCAGCAACACGCTGCTACGCGAGCGAATGGTGGCCAAGACGGATGTGCCGGTGCGCTACCCGCCACCTGCACTATGCACAGATAACGCTGCCATGGTGGCCGCGGCCGGCTATTTCAAGCACATGACAGGCCAGCGCGACAACTGGGATCTAGATGTGCAGCCCCGCCTCTCTCTGCCCTAGATCACCATGGGCCATATGTGGATTGGGGACCAGGATAAGATCAGGATTGGCTGAGATGACAGATGAGGGATTCTTTCAGAAGGTCTACGAACTGGTGAGGATGGTGCCGAAAGGGCGAGTGGTTACCTACGGCCAGATTGCGACCACCCTCGGCGACGCGAGACGTGCCCGTACGGTAGGCTGGGCCATGCGAAGCTGTCCCGACGACGTTCCCTGGCACCGCGTCGTCAACGCCCAAGGCGGGCTGAGTACCGCTCCTTCAAGCGGCGGTTTGCACCTTCAGCGAGCACTGCTGGAGGACGAGGGGGTTCAGTTTGACAGCACGGGGCAGGTCGACTTGAGCGTTTGCGGATGGGACGAGTTCAAGAGAAGATGAATACCACTATCGGCAAAGCTACCCAAGAGGAACTGCGGAGACTCCCCAGTGTGGACAGGCTGCTGTACGAGACGGAAATACAGAGCCTACTGCAGGAACATGGCCATGAGCTGACAGTTGGAGCCATACAGGATGTTCTTGCGGACGCCCGTCAGAGAATCTTGCAGGGTGAGGCCTGTCCAGAGATAGCAGAGATACGCGCCAGAGCGGCCACCCGGTTGTCGAGCCTGCTGCGACCGAGCCTGTATCCGGTGATCAATGCCACTGGTGTGGTCATACACACCAATCTGGGACGTGCTCCACTCAGCCCAGCAGCACAGGAGGCAATGCGCGAAACAAGCGCCTACTGCAATCTTGAGTACAACATGGTAGACGGGCGGCGGGGATCCCGCTACGTGCACGCCGAAAGCCTGCTATGTCGCCTGACGGACGCAGAAGCAGCTCTGGTGGTCAACAACGACGCGGGCGCCGTTCTGCTAATCCTGACTGCCCTGGCCAAAGATCGTGAGGTCATCATCTCGAGAGGCCAGCTCGTAGAAATCGGTGGTGGCTTTCGCATCCCCGAAGTGATGGCACAGAGCGGTGCCCGTCTGGTGGAGGTGGGCACCACGAACCGTACCTACTTGCGAGACTATGAGGCAGCAATCAGCGAAGATACAGCAATGTTGCTGCATGTGCACACCAGCAACTTCCGTCTGATCGGCTTTGTGCACCAGGCGCCAGTAGCTGACCTGGTGGCTCTGGCGCATGCGCGTGGTTTATGGGTAGTCGAAGACCTGGGGAGCGGCGCCCTTCTGGACACTGCGCAGTTTGGCCTCAGTCACGAACCAACCATCCAGGAAAGCCTGGCCGCGGGTGTGGATTTGGTGTGCTTCAGCGGGGACAAGCTTCTTGGTGGCCCACAGGCCGGAGTCATCGTCGGCCGGCGCGAGTTGGTTGAGGTGCTCAAGCGCCATCCGTTGACCAGGGCCTTGCGAGTGGGCAAGAGCATCATTGCCGGCTTGCAGGCTACGCTGGTGCACTACCTTGAGGGTGACGCGATCAGCCGGATACCGGTGTGGCAGATGATCTCGTCAGATCTCGAACAGATCGAGTCCCGTGCCGTGGCCCTGGCCACGTGGTTGCGCGAAAAGAACGGCAGCTCGCCGCGAAGTGCTGGTAGCGGGAAAGCGCTGGAGATCGAGGTAACCGACGGGTGGTCCAAAGTTGGTGGGGGCTCGCTGCCCGAGGAGGCTCTCCCCACGCGCTTGATTGCGATCCGCGTATCGGCTCCAGATGAGCTGGCAAGTAGACTGCGCCTCGGGTCACCACCGGTTGTCGGCCGAATTGAAAGGGACGCCTTTCTGCTTGACTTGAGAACGGTGCTTCCTGCAGAAGACGCGGCACTCCGCCGGGCCTTGCAGGCTGCGCTCTGATAAGTCGGCCCCGTCCTTCACACCCTCAGGTATCCTTGCTCAAAGCCGATCGATGGCTTCGGCTCGCCAGGCAGAATACGATGCCACAAACCACAGCTAGCACCCGCACGATCAGCTCGTCGAGCAAACGGCACCCGCCGTACGTGCACGTGAACGAGTTGTTGGCTCGCCTCTCACTAGGTCTCGTCCGCCTGCGCTGCAGCAGAACGACGACACCAGGTAGCCTCTAAGGCTGGCATCCCATGAGAGTGTACCTGACCGCTCTGGGCTGCAAGCTCAACCAGAGCGAAGTGGAAGGCTGGGCCCGCCGTCTGGCAGCGGAGGGCTGCGATATCGTGACCAGCCCCGACAAAGCTGACGTTTGCATTGTCAACACCTGCACGGTCACGCATGTGGCAGCGCGCAAGTCCCGCCAGAAGGTGCGCCGGTGCGTGAGGGCAAACCCACAGACCACCGCAGTGGTCACCGGCTGCTTTGCCGAAATCGAACACGCACAAGCTGCTGGGCTCCCAGGCGTGAGTTTGGCTCTAGGCACCGCAGACAAGGAACGGCTGGTGGACATCGTTCTTGAGCAGCTGGCGCCACGAGGCCAGGTATTGTCAGCGAGCAGGCGGCCCAAAGAGAGAGGCGAATCTCAACGCCTGCCCTCCGCACGCACACGCGCCTTTGTCAAGATTCAGGATGGTTGTGACAATGTCTGTGCCTACTGCATCGTGCGTATTGCTCGAGGCCACCACCGCAGCCGCCCGCTGCAGACCATACTGGACGAGATCCGTGCCAGACAGGCGGAGGGCTACCAGGAGATAGTGCTGACGGGCGTGCACCTTGGTGCTTTCGGACGTGAGCGCGAGGAGACGCTGGTCGATCTTGTGCGGGCAATCCTGGCCACCACCCATTTCCCGCGTCTGAGGCTTTCTTCGATAGAGCCCTGGGACCTCTCTTCAGACTTGCTCCGCCTGTGGGACAACCCGCGTCTGTGTCGCCATCTGCATCTTCCTCTGCAAAGCGGCTGCGATGCCACACTGGAACGTATGAAGCGCCGTTATTCGGTGGCACAGTACCGCGCTCTCGTCGATCAGGCGCGCGCAGCGATACCAGACCTCGCTGTGACCACCGACATTATTGTCGGCTTCCCAGGAGAAGACGATCAGGAGTTTGCCGCCAGCGCCGAGTTTGTGAGCAGCATGGACCTGGCACGGATCCACGTGTTCCCCTTCTCTGCACGGCCCGGCACCGCAGCAGCCACAATGCCTAACCCAGTGAGCGCCAAGTCCAAACGCGCGCGAGTCGAGCGCATGTGCGCCATCGCCAAGCAAAGCGCGGACGCCTTTCGCCGGCATTTCATCGGCAGGACGATGGACGTACTGTGGGAGGCCAAGAGAGCAGAAAAATGGTCTGGCCTAACGGACAACTACATCCGCGTCTGGACCACCAGCCACGAGTATCTGTCTAATCGCATCCTATCCGTGTGCCTGAGCCAAGTCATCGCTGGCGGCATGCTTGGGACACTGGCTGAGGACGCTGTTGGCTGAGCAGGCGACCGGGCAGGCAGCACCACAACTGTACCCCCACTGGCCGATGCCCAGCACCTACAGTAGCAATCGGAGGCCGAGAGCGCTGCGAAGCAGGCGCAGACCGGAACATCAGGATTAAGACCCTCCGCCCTCAAGTCAGAGATGACGTCATCACCCGTGATCATGGCTCGTCGAAAAAGAGTCCGCTGCTGAATCAGGGCAAGCATTGGTGCACCATCGCACCGCATGCTGATCCGCTGGGTGTGTGACAGCGCTGTACTGATGCATCGCCACCCGTACAGATGGGGAGCCGCCCAGGTTTCCGCGCCGCCCCCGGGCCGTGCGGACACTTCGCCCTCGCCGGGTTCAACCTTCCTTTGACAGAAGGTCCCATATTCTCTAAAATGGCAGCGTCTCTGGCAGAGAACCAGAGCACAGGCGTGTAGAGAAGGGATCCCTGATGTTGAAAGTCGTCACAGTTGAACAAATGCGCTCCGTTGAGCAGGCAGCAGACAGCACAGGGCTGTCCTATGCCACGATGATGGAGAATGCGGGCCGTGCTGTGGCATCCTGGCTAGAGAAGCAAGGCGTTGCTGCCAAGCGTGTCCTGGTGTTGATTGGACCAGGCAACAATGGCGGTGATGGTCTGGTCGCCGCCCGCTATCTTCAACAAGCTGGAGCTGACGTATCGCTGTACTGCTGGAAGCGTGAGACCCGGGACGATGAGAACTGGGATCTGGCTCAGCGTGCAGACATACCCGCTGTCTGGAGCGAACAAGATGGACGCCACACCAAACTGCGACACCTGGTCGCCGAGAGCGACTGGATACTGGACGCACTATTGGGAACCGGGGCGTCGAGGCCAATAACTGGCGCATTGGCAGAGATGCTGACCGTTGTGGGCAAGGAACTTGCGAAAAGAAGCGCCCAGAGAAAGTCAGATGCACTGCTCGACGTGATGCCAACCGCTCTGGAGAGCACGGCTGACCGCGCACCGAGGGTCGTAGCTGTTGACGTCCCGACCGGACTGAACTCGGACAGTGGTGCGGTCGAACCTGTCACCGTGCCAGCAGATGTGACGCTCACCTTGGCAGTCCCCAAGGTGGGGCAGTTCCTGTTCCCAGGCGCAGGCTACGTGGGACGACTCGTGGTTGCGGACATCGGCATTCCACCAAAGCTCTTGAAGGACATCCATCTCGAGGTTAGCACGCCTGCGCTTGTACAGTCTCTGTTGCCGAGGCGCCCTGTGGACGCACACAAGGGGACCTTTGGCAAGTTGATGGTGGTTGCCGGATCTGCCAACTACACGGGTGCCGCATTCCTGGCGGCCAGCTCCGCGACCCGGGTGGGAGCTGGACTGGTCACGCTGGGCATAGCGGAAAGCCTGCACCCCATACTGGCCAGCAAGCTGAGCGAGGCTACCTATCTTCTTCTGCCTCACGAAATGAGCGCTCTCATACCCAAAGCCGCAAGGCCCTTGCAGGAGAAGCTTGAAGGCTACGATGCGCTGTTGCTTGGACCGGGTCTGGGGCGCGATGAGAAGACCGTTGAGTTTGTGGCGTACCTACTGGGCTTGCCCCAAGCCATACGATCCCGTCTTGGCTTCCTGACGCCAACCACCAGCGGGGCAGGTAGCGAAGCGCGGTTGCCACCGATGGTGATCGATGCAGACGGACTGAACGCGCTGGCCGACATCGGGAAATGGCCAGAGGCCTTTCCCTCCGGCACAGTGCTGACCCCGCATCCCGGCGAGATGGCGCGCCTTCTGGATTTGACAGTGGCAGACGTGGAAGCCAATCGAATCGAGGTAGCTCGCCGCGCCGCCAAAGAGTGGAACGCCGTTGTCGTGCTGAAGGGGGCCTATTCGATCATCGCTGCCCCGTCCTCCGAGCGGAGCAGAGTGGCCAAGGCCAGCACCTACATCAACCCATTTGCAACGCCCGTCCTTGCCACCGCGGGCACCGGCGATGTGCTTGCCGGTACCATTGCCGGCTTTTTGGCCCAGGGTCTTTCCCCTATGGAAGCTGCGGTAGCCGGCGCCTATGTGCACGGCTTGGCAGCGCAGATAGTTGGCGAAGAGATCGGCCAGGCCGGTGCAGTGGCTGGCGATTTGCTCCCGAAACTTCCACTGAGCATCCGCCACATTGCTGGCGTGTGATCTGATGTATCAAACACGCAAAGACGAAACATGCCGATAGAAGTTTATGTGGAGGATATCGTACGCCTGCGCAAGGTCCACCCCTGCGGCAGCTACGAGTGGCGTGTGGTTCGCATTGGGGCTGACATAGGGCTAAAGTGCCTTGGTTGCGGGCGCCGCATACTGCTGCCTCGCAGCACCTTTGAGCGCCGCCTCAAGTCCTTCACAGCACGCTCCATCCAAGCCAGGCCTGAGCAGGTCAAGCGGCTTGAGAACCAGCAGGTACCCAACTCGTCAGGTACCCAGCTTTGACAGAAGTCGAGTCCTCCTCAGAAGAGAACAGCCTGGCGGCCATCTTCCAGAACCGCGACTTCAGGCTGCTCTGGACGTCTCAGCTCTTTGGTCAATCAGCCCAGAATGCTATCCTCTTTGTGCAAACGGTGCTGGTGGAGGGCCTGACGCGCTCCAGTGGCCTGGTGGGCGTCGCAGTACTGATCTACAACCTGCCGTCTATACTCTTCAGCCTTCCGACCGGCGTGGTCCTTGATCGCTTTCGCAAGAAGAACATCCTTCTCTTCTGTAACATTTCTCGTGTTTTTGTCGTGGCGGGCTTCGTTTTCTTCCGCCGCTACGCACAGGGGGGAGGTCTCCTGACTGCGGTCTATGCGCTCACTTTCGTCCTGTCCACCATCGGCCAATTATCCGATCCGGCGGAAAGTGCGATGGTGCCGCTGTTGGTGCCATGCGAGCAGCTCTTGACCGCGAATTCGGTCTTTCACCTCCTGTTTAACGTGTCACCAGTGCTGGGCGTCCTGGTCCTAGCGCCCCTCTCCTTGAAGATGGGAGGCATTGACGGCGCCTTCGCCACGATCTCTCTTACTTATGTCATCACAACCGGCCTCCTGTGGCCGATATCTGCCCCTGAACCGCGGCCTGATCCCCATCCAAGCAAGGACGTGCTGTCCGGCTTCTGGGAGGATCTGAAGGCTGGATGGGAGTTTATCATCGCCAGGAGTTCGGTGCTGATCGCCATTGGCCAACATGCTTTGCTGACCATGCTGACCATGATCATCGCCGTACTGGCATCTGGCTTCGTGAACCGCGTCCTAGGCATGGAGCCGACGGATGCCATCTACATATTCTTCTCTGCAGGCCTGGGCATGTTCCTGACCACGATGTGGACTGGTCGCATCGGACACCGCTTCCGGCGTCAGAGCCTGGCCGCGATCGGCCTCCTGATCACCGGCCTGGCTCTAGCAGGCTTTACCTTCATAGCCTGGAGTAGTGAGATGGCAGCAACCACCGTGGCGCAACCATCGCTGCGCGTTATCGCGCAAGTCGTGTCCATGGCCTTGGCGCTTGGAGTGGGTGGGACACTGGCCGTGGTGTCCGCGCAGACCATTGTCCAAGAGCAGTCCCCGGTGGGAATTCGGGGGCGGGTAATCGCAACCGAATTCCTCTTCACCAGCGTCGTTGGCCTGGTGCCGATGTTGCTCATCAGTAGCCTGGCAGACATCGTAGGCATCCCCGCCGTGCTGGCAGGGTTGACTATTCTGGTTATCACCAGCGCACTGCTCAGCTTTTACGTTCGGCCCTCCCGGAGTGATATCTGACACATGTTGGCTCTGGATGACACCATAGCTGCCATCTCGACGCCCATCGGAGAGGGCGGCATTGGCATCGTACGCCTGACTGGTCCAGACGCCAAGGCCATCCTGCAGAAAGTGTTCACGCCTGCCAGCAGGCCGCAAGAATGGAATGGTTTCGCTCCCGAATCACACCGCTTCTATTACGGTCACGTTGTTGACGGCGAAACCCTTTCCACCGTGGACGAAGTATTGGCGGTGCACATGCGCGCCCCACGCACGTATACCCGACAGGACGTGGCTGAGATTCACTGTCACGGGGGCATCGTCCCCTTGCGGCGCACTTTGGAGCTCGTGTTGCGCCACGGGGCGCGGATCGCGCAGCCCGGAGAGTTCACGTTGCGTGCCTTCCTCAATGGGCGCATCGATCTGGCACAGGCCGAAGCGGTGCTGGACATCGTGCGCGCCAAGACCGAAGCAAGCCTGCGCATGGCGATGCAACAACTCGATGGACACATCTCGGGTCAGGTTCGAACGACACGCTCGCTGCTGGTGGACGGCCTTGCTTACCTGGAAGCGTCGCTGGATTTCCCCGAGGATGAGATCCCACAGATGGACTTGGCTGCCGTGCTTGAGAGAGCGAAGGAGCAGCTTGAAGCGTTGCTGGCACAAGCCGATCAGGGGCTGATCTACCGTCAAGGCGTGCGCGCTGCGATTGTGGGGCGCCCCAATGTAGGCAAGTCCAGCTTGCTCAATGCGCTGCTCCGCACGAGCCGGGCCATCGTCACTCCTATTCCAGGAACGACGCGCGATACACTGGAAGAAACCCTGAACCTGCGTGGCATCCCCGTTTGCCTGGTGGATACAGCTGGCATCACCAACAGCTCCGACCTGATCGAGAGACTGGGGATCGAGCGCAGTCAACAGGCTCTGCGGCAGGCCGACCTGGCACTCCTGGTGCTGGATGGCAGCGAATCCTTGCAGACAGAGGATCTGGAGATCGCAAACCTGGCAGGGAAGCGCGCTGTTGTTGTGGTCGTCAACAAATCAGATCTGCCAACAGTGACAGATGGCAGCACCGTTCTGCCCGAGCATCCGCACGTGCATGTCTCTGCACTGACGGGAGATGGACTGCAGCTGCTGGAGAACACCATGGTGGAGACCATCTTCTCCGGAGAGATCCAGTCCTCTGATATGCCTGCCATCAGCAGCCCGCGCCACTATGAGATTCTGCGTCGTGCACTGGACCAAGTCATTGCTGCACAGAACAGCCATGTCCAGCACGGAGCTGCAGACTTGGTAGCTGTCGACGTCACTGCTGCGGCCAATGCTCTGGGAGAAATCACGGGCGAGACGGTCAGCGAGGATGTTCTGCAGACAATCTTCAGCAGCTTCTGCATCGGTAAGTGACGGGTGAGCTTGGCAGAAGCTGTGCTTCTGGCTATACTCAGTCCACTAACCCAAGGGTAGAGTGATTCAGCTTGAGGGTAGCGATTGTCTGCTCGTGGCTAAACCAATACGGGGGGGCTGAACGGGTGCTCGAGGTCGTGCACGCGATGTATCCCGAAGCTCCTGTCTACACATCCCTCTTCTGGCCACAGGCCTTGCCCCCAGGCTATCGGGATTGGGACTTGAGACTCTCCTTTCTGAATCGTGTCCCGCTGATTCACCGGCACCATCGCTGGTTTCTGCCCCTGTATCCATATGCATTCGAGCAATTCGACTTTTCCCACTATGATTTGGTGCTGAGCGTGACTAGTGCATTCGCACACGGTATAGTTACCAGTCCCAAGACATTGCACATCTGCTACTGCCTGACCCCAGCCCGCTTCTTGTGGGACTATCATGCCTACGTAGCGCGCGAGGACCTTGGCCGTGTAGTGCGTTTCTTGCTCCCGTTGTTCGTCTACAACCTGCGGCTGTGGGACAGGCTGGCAGCTGACCGCGTCGATCACTTTGTGGCCATCTCCCGAGCCGTTCAGAGGCGCATTCACAAGTTCTACCACCGCGAGGCGGACATCATCCACCCGCCCATCGATGCACACAGATTCCCATTGGCCCAGGAAACGGGTGACTTTTTCTTGATAGCCTCCAGGCTAGTTCCCTACAAGCGTATAGACCTGGCGGTAGAGGCGTTCAATCGGCTGGGCCTACCACTTTGGATCATTGGCGACGGACGGGATCGCAGCGCTCTGCAGGCTGCGGCGGGCCCCAACGTGCACTTTCTCGGGCATGTCAGCGACGAGCAACTGAGCGACCATCTGCACCGTTGCCGGGCATTCATTCTCCCGGGCGAGGAGGACTTTGGCATCGCCCCACTGGAAGCTCAAGCAGCCGGTCGCCCAGTGATTGCTTATGCCGCGGGCGGCGCACTGGATACAGTCATAGAGGGTACAACCGGCCTCTTGTTTCGTGAACCTACGCCAGATTCGTTGGCTGCGGCGGTCATGCGGCTCGACGACATTCGATTTGATGCCGCTGCTATTCGGCAGCACGCGTTGCGTTTTGACCACAGTGCGTTCCGCTCCCAGCTTGCTGACTTTGTGCAGGCAAGGTTTGAGGAGTTCCGGAGCTGACCGACCCTGTGCACAGGAGTCCTGATCATGGAACTACGTGAATACTGGCAAATCATCCGCCGCAGATTGTGGGTGATTTTCGCACTGCCATTCGTGGTCCTGACATTCAGCCTGCTCACGCGCCGCCCGCACATGCCCACCTACCAGACCACGATGCGCTTCGTAGTGGGCCTGCAGCCGGAGCCGAGGAGTGGCGACTACTACACTTATGACAAGTACTACAGCTGGCTCACCGCTGAGTATCTCATTGATGACACCTCTGAGCTTGTGCGCAGCAGAGCATTCGCTGAAGCGGTTAGCGAACGGGTTGCCGGCACCGGGATCAGCGTGCCGGCAGGGGCTATTCAAGGCTCGACGCAAGCGGGCCAGTTGCACCGCATCCTCACAGTAAGCATTGCCTGGGGAGACCAGAGCCAACTGGCCGAGATCGCGGAAGCTGTTGTCGATGTCCTTCCCAGCGAGATTGCCAGGCACTTTGCCCAGGTGGGTACAGGAGGGGTGTATGCCAGCCTGATCGACCCACCGGCCATCGGTACAGTGGGCGCAGGCCTGAGGCAAAGGCTCGACATACCGATTCGCCTGGTTTTGGCCTTGGCGGCCGGCGTAGCCCTCACCTTTCTCTTGGACTACCTCGACGACACGGTGCACAAGCGACAGGAACTTGAGCAGACCGGGATCAATGTGCTGGCAGAGATTCCACCTGCGCGCCAGCTCAACGGGCTCGGCTTTGTCCGCAGGCGGCAGCCCTAGCATTGCGTGGCATGAGTTGTGCCAAAAGCTTGTGCTGTGCTAGAATAGCTCGTTTCCAAGCGAAAGACCACACCGGAAGACGAAGAGGTGGCCTATGACCAGAATCCGCGCAGGAACAAGACGAC
>JBFEPU010000014.1:0-18911 GCA_041549915.1 Anaerolineae bacterium
AACATCCGGCCGTTCTCGATGCGGCGCGACCTTGCGCAGCTGGCCGACTTGATTGAACTTGCTTTCCGAGCGGAGCTGGAGCAAAGCGCCAGCTCGATAGCGACGGAGATGCGACAACTGGCCCGAGTTGGTCCACTGCTGTGGTTGTTCGGCACCTCCCAGACGTTGTTCCCGCCGCTCATGGGCGGTTACGTGTGGATAGAGGAAGGCCAACTGGTTGGGAACGTCACGCTCAGCATCGACAGCAGACAGCGGGGCTTGTGGATGGTCAGCAACGTCGCCGTGCATCCCGATTTTCGCGGGCGTGGCATAGCGCGCAAGCTCATGGAAGTCACCCTGCAGGAAGCGCGCAGCAGGGACGCTAGGTGGGTAGCCCTGGAAGTGCGCACAGACAACATGGCCGCCCAGCATCTGTACCGGGAGCTGGACTTTCAGGTCTATGACACGGTGGCCGAGTTCAGCCTACCTGTGCAGCGCTGGCCACGTGGGATTCAGGAGCCATCGCTGCCGCTAAGGCGGCGAAGTCCGGACGACTGGCAAGGTCTGCGCGACCTGGCAAGGTCAGCAACACCCGCGGCGGTGCAGGAGATGAGGCCCATTTCGCCCTATCGGTACCAGATGGGTATGGAACGCAGAGTAGGGCAGTGGCTTGACAATCTCTTCTACCGTCGCCGGAGCAGTGATTGGGTGTTGGAAGAAGGTGGCCAGATTGTGGCGTTCCTGCAGCTGACGGGCCATCAAAGACGTGCGGCGCACCAGCTGCAGATGACCGTGCATCCCAAGGACAGAGGCAGCGTGGAGACGCAACTGCTGGCCGCGGGACTGCACTGGCTGAACCGCTTCCCGGCACGCAAGATCGCCTGTACCGTGTCCGGCTCACACCCTGAAGCACAATGCGCATTCCGCGAGGCTGGCTTCGACGCCGCCCGTCGGTTGAACCATATGCGCCTGGACATGCGTCACGCCAAGGAGAGGACGGGGCAATGAGTGAGGAGCGGACGAAGATCCTTGAGATGATCCAGAGCGGTACGGTCACTCCCGAACAAGGGGCTGCCCTGCTGGACGTGGTATCCGATTCTGCACCAGCTGGTGCCGATCAAGCAACACCTGTAGACTTGGCCAGCAGCGGCGGGTCAGGAGGACACCCGGACTGGGTGGCGCGAACCCGGCACTACTGGATCTACGGATTGGCGGCCGGCATGTTGGTGATGCTAGCTGGCGGCGCAGTGGTATCGGCCGCGTACCAGCAGGAGCGGATCACTGGGTGGACTTGGCTGTTTGGCTGGATTCCCTTCTCCCTGGGGCTTGCGACCACCACCACCGCTGTTTGGGCGCGTACTGCTACTTGGATTCACCTGCGCGTCATCAGCGCCAGCGATCGCGTCTTCCTGGGCTTTCCTGTGCCGCTGCGCCTCGCTGCGCTCGTTCTCAGGATCGCGCGGCCATGGATACCCAAGCTGCGTGACACCGCAATTGACGAGGCCATCCTCATCCTGGCTGACGGGTTGGCGGATGATCAGCCCATCATGATCGAAGCAGACGAACGGGACAAGGGTGAGCATGTGCAAATCTATATTGGCTGACGGGCGCGCGACGTCCTGAGGCGATTGCCCATTCGCCTCTGGGGCCAGAACAGCCAAGTCGTGGCCGGGGCCGGGTCTCAGGGGTGTTCTCGCTTGTGGTGAGGGCGAAGCGTTCAAGGAGGAGGATCATGTCATTGTCCGAAGAGAGAATGCAGATACTGAATATGATACAGAACGGCCAAATCTCTGCCGAAGAGGGCGCAAAGCTCCTGGCTGCCCTAAAGGCCAGCAGCAAGGAGGGCACGGCAGCAGGGAGCGCTACGCCTCGATGGTTCCGCCTGCGGGTCACCGACCTGAACACCGGCAGGAACAAGGTCAGCATGAACATCCCGATAGCGCTGGTCGATGTGGCTCTCAAGCTGGGAGCCCGATTCGTGCCGGATACGGACGAAGTAGATGTGGAGGAACTGCGCCAAGCCATCCGCAGCGGTCAACAGGGCAAGGTTCTTGAGGCCGAGGACGAAGAGGACCAGGAGCGACTCGAGATCTTTGTCGAGTAGGAAAACTGAAAGGAGATGCACATGAACAAGTTTGTATTGCGCTGGCTGATCACGGGCATTGCACTGTACGCCGCCGTACAATTGGTGCCAGGGATTACCTATGAAGGCGGCTGGACAACTCTGGCTGGTATGGCACTTATCGTTGGGCTTTTGAACGCCTTTGTGCGTCCGCTGCTGGCGTTGATGAGTTGCCCGCTGATCATCGTGACGATGGGGCTGTTCATCTTGGTGCTCAACGCAGCCGTGTTTCTGCTGGCGGCACGACTGGCCTCTGTTTTTGGCGTCAGCTTCTTTGTGAGTGGATTCGGTTCTGCGTTCTGGGGCGCCCTGGTCGTGGGTATTGTGAGTTTCTTCATGAACCTGTGGGTCAGAGACGAAGAGGAAGAAGAAAACTAGTCTGAGCCGCGTGGTTAGGGAGAAGCTGGCTGGCCAGACGTACCCGCCCGACTGCTGCTTGGCGACAGTCGGGCTGTCTTGTACACGGTCTGGCGCGCCTAGAGGTCCTCTCCCACAATCTGATCGTAGAGCGCCTCCAGCTCTTCGTCCGAGAAGAAGTAGATGACGAGCCTGCCCCCGCGTCTGCTGCGAAAGAGGCTGACCTTGGTGCCCAAGGCCCTTCGGAAGCGGTCCTCCAGAGCGCGGGTCTCGGGCGCGGCCGCATCAGGGGCTTCTTCCTTCGCTGCCGAACTCGCCGTCAGGCGTCGCACTACCTCTTCCGTCTGGCGCACGGATAGGGTACGCTTCTCAATCGCACGCAGCACGTCGATCTGGAGACTTTGCCCCGGTAGGCCCAGCAATGCACGGGCATGGCCTTCGCTGATGCGACCAGCCAGCAGCGCTCCCTGAACCTCATCCGGAAGGCGCAGCAAGCGTAGGGAGTTGGTCACGGTCACACGGTTGCGCCCCACACGCTTGGCCACCTGTTCCTGGGTCAGGCCGAACTCATCTATCAATTGGCGATAGGCATTGGCCTCTTCCAGCGGGTTCAGATCGGCGCGCTGGATGTTCTCAACAAGAGCCAGTTCCAGAGTCTCTTCTGGAGTGGCCTCTTTGATCAGAACAGGAACCCATTCCAGCCCGGCCAGCATCGCGGCGCGCCAACGCCTCTCGCCAGCGATGAGTTGATAGTGCGTCCCGCCGGCGCCCTCCGAGACCGCCTGCTCGGTGACGATCAACGGCTGGATCATGCCGTGTTCCAGGATGGAGTCAGCCAGTTCGCGCAAGGTCTCAGTCCCAATCTCATGCCTGGGCTGGCGTGGATTGGCTGTGATATCGTCGACGCGGACCTGGGTCAATCCAGAGGGGGTCTCGGCGCCTGGAATCAGCGCACCCAGCCCTCTGCCCAGCCCTCGATGCCTGCTGCTCATGGTGTCCCCCTAGTCGGCCCACGCTCCAAAGACGGAACGGTAGTCCCACGAGAGATAGGAAGAGCACATCACTCGCTGTTCATGATCTCACGCGCAAGGGTCTGGTAGGCCAGTGCGCCTGGTGACTTGGGCGCATAGTCCATGATCGGCTCCCCATAACTGGGCGCCTCACTCAGGCGAACACTGCGCGGTATGATCGTTCGAAACGTCTTGTCTGGGAAATGTCGCCGCACCTCCTCAACCACCTGCTGGGCCAGATTGGTGCGCACATCGTACATGGTCATCAGCAGTCCCTTGATGCCAAGAGAGGAGTTGAGGTTGGCGCGCACCAAGTCAATGGTGTGCAGAAGCTGCGCCAGTCCCTCCATCGGCAGGTACTCGCATTGTATGGGTATGATCACCTCGTCTGCCGCAGTCAGAGCATTGATGGTCAGCAGCCCGAGGCTGGGAGGGCAGTCGATGAGAACATACTGATAGCGCTCACGGAGAGGTTCCATTGCCTTGCTCAGCCGATGCTCCCGGGCGATCATGCCAACCAGCTCGACCTCCGCTCCGGCCAGCGCTGGCGCTGAGGGGATCAGGTCAAGTCCCAGGCGTTCGGTAAGGAGCAACAGGCGTTCCAGCGGGACACCGCCGACAATCGAATCATAGATGGAGCGGCGCAGGCTGCTCTTGTCGACACCGAGGCTCGTTGTGGCATTGGCCTGCGGATCGACATCCAAGACCAACACCCGCCTATCCGCTGCAGCGAGGTAGGCAGCCGCGTTGACCACCGTGGTTGTTTTACCTACCCCACCTTTCTGATTGGCGATGGCATAGACCCGACTCATCGGTCGGCCCTCTCACTCATACAACTTGCCCTGCAGCATCCGCTCCTCAACCTGATCCCTGCTCGGAATGCCGGTTGTCCCTGCGCCCTCGATGGCAAGCGAGGCAGCAGAGTTCGCAAAAGGCGCCGCCAGGGATGGATCACCCGTTTCCTTCAGGCGCACGAGGAACGCCGCTGCGAAAACATCGCCGGCACCCGTAGGGTCCACCACACGGGCTCGAAACGCCGGAAAGTCTCGAACCGTGCCCTTCCAGAATACGGTCGCTCCCAGGCAACCGCGTGTGACCGCCGCAATCTCGGCGCTCTCAGCGTAGTCTCGGATCAGAGCCTGGTCCCTGCCCACATCTTCCTCGCTAAACACCAGCACATCCACACTGGACAGGATTCGCTCAGCGTCTATCCAAGGCCTGAAGGTCACGCGGCCGCTGTGGTCCCATTGGCGCATCCAGCCCTGTGGTGTGACGCCGACCAGTGCCGAGGGGAAGGCATCCAGCCAATCCAGGCCAAGTTCGCCCGCCAGCGGACCAAGAAGCACGATGGAGGCCTGCTTCCAGGTACTTGGCAGGTGCGATGCCAACAAAGGGCTCGCTACTCCATGCACATACTGCAGTCGCCGCTCACCGCGGTAGACGTTCTCGAAGGTAGTGGCAACAGGAGATGGAACAACATGCAGGTCTGTGCCCTGCAGAACGCCAGACAAGTTGAGGTCGGGTGGAGCACTGGTGAGGACGGCTACCGGCAGTCCCAGGTTTCGTGCAGTGAGCGCGGCATAGGTAACAGTGCCACCAACTGCGTAGCCAGCGCCCGACAACAGATCTTTCGTCACATGCCCGATGGCCAGGAAACCGGGACTCGTAGCCATGCGCCCGTCCCGTGTCACTCCTGCCAACCCACAGATAAGCCCTTTACTTGGGTAGAATCACGACCTTGCGTCTGTCGGCCTGCCCAACGCTTTCGGTGAAAACGTCTGGGTCATCTCGCAAAGCCAGGTGTACGATGCGTCGCTCATGCGGCGGCATCGGCTCCAGCGAGACAGACTCGTCGGTCGTGCGAACCTTGTCCGCCATGCGTCGCGCCAAGTCAGTCAGCAGCTTCTCACGGCGGGCCCTGTAGTGCTCCACGTCCACAGCTAGGTTTGGCCATCGCTGTAGCGGGCGACTGATCATCAGACACGAGAGGTACTGCAGATCACGGAGGGTCTCCCCCCTGCGCCCAATCAGTGCGCCCAGATCGCGGCCACTCACATTTAGCAGCACTGCGTCGAGATTGGTCTGGCTTTCTAGCGGCACGGTCTCCCTAGATACACGGGCGGCCAGACCCATGTAGTTCACCAGATTCCCCACCACCTCGAGGCCAAGCCGGGCCACCTCATCTACATCCACAGTCCCAGCAGATGGGGCTGCAGTCCCAGCAAATGGGGCTGGCTCCTCCGCGGGAACAGGCGTTTTTGCAGTCACCCTGACCAGGGCGTCCTCGCTCAGGAGCCCGAGCAAGCCACGGCTGGGGTGCCTCAGAACCTCAACCACAACATCGTCGCGGCCGAGGCCTAGCTTTTGCAGCGCCTGGTCAACAGCCTCATCGACAGACGGCGCGGCGACCTCGATGCTTTTACCTCTTTCGTCCACGCTTCTCACCCTTGGCCTGGTCCCCAGACCCTCGACCGCCCAATCTACCGAACACAGTAGCCAGCGAACCCCACCCACTGACAAAGTACTGCAGGACGATTCCGAAGACGTTGGTTGCCACAAAGTACAATCCGAGACCTGATGCAAGCTGAAGAGTGATAAAGCCGAACATCATCGGCATCATCAGCTCCATCGTCTGACTCATGGCCTGCTGCTGCGGATCGGTGGAGGGACTGGCCATCATCTTCTGCTGGACCCACATCGTAGCCACAGTCAGCAGCGGCAACACGTAGTAGGGGTCGGAACGATTCAGGTTCAGCCACAGAAACCGCGAGTTCAGGGGAATCAAGCTCGACAGCAGCGGAAACTGCAGATAGATATGCCGCGCCAGGTTGAGGAGCTGCAGTGGCGTGTCTGGCAGGGCGTTGATGATGGACTGGTACAGCCCAATCCAGATTGGAAACTGGATCAGCGTTGGCACCAGGCAGCCAAGGGGATTGACGCCGTGCTCCTGATAGAGCTTCATTTGCTCCTCGGCCAGCTTCTCCCGATCGTTCTTGTATTTCTTCCGCAGTTCTTCCAGCTTCGGCTGCATCTCCTGAGTCAGCTTCGCCGAGCGCATTTGTCTCAAGTTGATCGGCAACGTGAGCAGGCGCACGAGAACTGTAAACACGATAATGCTGATGCCAAAATTCCGCCCAAGCAGTGAATAGACAAAGAGCAGGAAATTGATCATCGGCTCAAGGATGAAGGTGTTCCAGAGTTGACTCACGTATTAAGCCCTCCTACTAGCGCTTGCTGGGAGTCACAGTCCAGCGTTGGACACCCGATTCGGCATCGAGCGCATAGATCATATCGCCCACAGCAGACACGTAAACGGTGCCTTCAGCCACAGCGGGCGAAGTCAAGATGCTCTGGCCTGCGGTGAAGAACCACTTGCGCGCACCACTTGCAGCATCCAGCACATGCAGAGTGCCAGCTTCTGTACCCAGGTACAGGACGCCGTCTGCGAAGGCGGGCGCAGCACGAATCATACCCTCGGCGTCGAAATCCCAGCGCTTGACCCCAGTCGCCGCGTCCAGAGCATACAGCTTCTTGTCCAGGGAACCCACGTATACCGCATCTTCTACCACCACGGGGCTCGCCCACAGCCAGTGATCCGTCTGGAACTCCCAACGCTTCTGCCCATCGCCGGCATCGAGGGCATACACCTTACCGTCAAACGATCCGCAGTACACGAGATCATCGCCAACGGCGCAACCTCCTGCGAAAGCGCCTCCGGCCTCAAACTCCCACACTTTCTGACCTGTCTCCGCGTCGAGGGAATAGATGCGATGATCGAAGGACGCAATGTAGACCTTGCCCCCACCGACGGCCGGCTGACCCCAGATCGAGTTGCCCGTGGCGAATTCCCACTTCTTCAACCCCGTGGTCGCGTCCAGGGCGTATAGGCGATGGTCGCTTGACCCGACAAACAGCACGCCATCTGAGATCACCGCGTCGGCATAGATCCGACCCGCCGCAGCGAAAGCCCAGCGCTGTGACCCTGTGTTGGCATCGAGGGCATACAGCTTGTTGTCAACCGAACCGATGTAGAGCGTGTCATCCAGCAGAGCGGGCTTGGCGTACAAAGCGCCCAATCCGGCATTGTCAGAAGCTGGCGGGTACTGCCAGATCGAGACTGCGCTTTCCGCATTGAGGGCATACACCCGTCCAACCTGCGAGCCTGTGTAGAGCACATTGTCAGCCACCAGTATACTGGACCACGCTGGAGCCACAGGAGATCCGGCGCAGCCACTCAGTAAGGCGGCAGCGGCACAGAAAACGAGAAGAGCGATTCTGGGGTTGAAGACCTTCAAGGACTTTCCTCCGTGTTTTGCCATTGCGTATGTCGCCCGGCACGTGCAGACTGCATTCTCACGGGCATGTCGCGCGTCTAGGGCACCGGATCGTGGCCTCCAGCACTAAAAGGATGGCAACGACTCAGACGCCTTATCGCCATCCACCCACCCTTCCACGCGCCATACTTGTCTACGGCTTGGTACGCATACTCGGAACAAGAGGGCACGAAGCGGCAGGTAGGGGGCAGAGTCCGTGAGATGCTCCTCTGGTAGAATCGGATAAGGGAGAGAATCATGCGCTTCACTTGGCTACGTCTTCTGCGTTCGGGAGTTCAGAGAGCAGCCCAGCTCGCTCCAACAACGAATCCAGTGCAACCTCGATGCTCGAAAAGTCCGCCTCGGCAATCGGTGTACGGGCAATAAGGACCAGATCCCATCCTGGTGACACTGTGGCCAACCGCGAACGCATCGCCTCACGCATCCGGCGTTTTGCGCGGTTCCGTTTCACAGCCTTGCCAATACGTTTTCCCACCAGGAAACCAAACCGAGTATAGGGTAGATCGTTGTGCAAAGCAACCAGCACCAGCAGTGCGTGCGACCAGGATCGCCCCCGGCGACGAACCTCCTGGAACTGTCTGCTTCGCGTTAGGCGATGCTGTCTCCGCATGGTGGAACGCTCCGAGATTGCATCGCTTTGCGCCCACGACCCATACGCCCCACCGATATCATACAGCCAGCCGCTTGCGACCCTTGCGCCGCCGCGCCTTTAGGACCCGCCGACCGCCCGGAGTACGCATGCGGGCACGAAAACCGTGCACTCGCTGACGTCGTCGCTTCTTAGGTTGATACGTTCTCTTTGGCATTGTGATGACCTTTCCTCAGCTGACAAGAACGTGCTATTATACCCTCCATTGCAGCCTACTGTCAAATACGCGCCGAATCGGGCTGTGATGTGGCTGCTGGCAGGTGCCGGAGGGAGTTCGAAGTGCCCCAGCTTTGGCAAGTTGCCAACCGCCAGATCGGCGCTGACCAAGGGTTGCCCAATCTGCAGGAGGAGCACAAAATGGCGTAGGCCAGGGCAAACCATGACGGATCTTTCCAAAGAGATGCTGCGCACTGGTGCGCCAAGGTTGCAGACAACCTGCGCATCACGAAAGGAGTGCAACAATGACGGCCGTTGAAATCAGACCCGGCTCTTGGTGGATTGGGGTGAACGTGAGGTCGCACGACCTCTTCGAAGGGTTGTGGCCCATTCCCCACGGCGTGTCTCTCAATTCCTATCTGGTGAGAGGGAACAAGACCGCCGTGGTGGATCTCGTACGCGAGTGGTCCGGGACATCGACCCTCTTCCTCCACCAACTGCAGTCCTCGGGCACGGATCCGAAGGACATTGACTATATCATCCTTAACCACCTGGAGCCAGACCACACCGAGTTCCTGCGCAACCTGAGGCGCATGGCTCCACAGGCGACGCTCCTTGCTACCGACAAGGGAGTAGAACTGGTCGAGCACTTTTACGGCATCAGCGAGGGAGTGCGAGCGGTAGGTGATGGCGAGGAGCTGGACCTCGGTAACGGTAAGAAGCTGATGTTTTTCCACACGCCCTTTGTGCATTGGCCGGAAACGATGATGACGTACGAGCCTGCAACCGGCGTGCTGTTCTCGTGTGACGCCTTTGGCGGCTTTGGCGCACTGAAAGGCATCCTCTTCGATGACCAGGTGCAGGCGGCCGACGAGTCGTTTTACTACGATGAGATGCTCCGCTACTATGCAAACATCGTGGCCAACTTTTCCCGAATGGTCTTGAAGGCCATCGACAAGCTGGCTGGGGTTGAGGTTTCCCTAATTGCACCTTCCCACGGACTGGTCTGGCGTACGAATCCACAGAAGGTGATCGAGAACTATATCAAGTTTGCCGAGTATTCCAGCGGGAAGGCCGAGCTGTGCATCACCTTGCTGTGGGGCAGCATGTATGGTAACACCAAGCTGGTGACCGATGCGGTGATGCGCGGCATCGCACGTGAAAAGGTGCCCATGGAGGTCTTTGAGGTGCCAGGAGTCGATGAATCCTACATCCTGGCTTCAGTGTTCAAGAATCGCGGCGTGGTAGTGGGTGCGCCAACCTATGAGGCCAAGCTGTTCCCGCCCATGGCTCACGTGTTGGACAGTATTGCGCGCAAGCGAATGATCAGCAAGAGAGCTTTCTCCTACGGTTCCTACGGATGGTCAGGTGGGGCGCAGCGCGAGTTCGATGCCCTTGCAGAGTCCCTGAAATGGGAGCGGTCGGCAGGGCTAGAGTTTCGGGGAGCACCGACTGCTGAGGACCTGCACAGGGCTGAGGATCTGGCGGCGGCCTTTGCCAGAAGCATCCGCGAGGAAAGCTAGCGACGGCCGGGCGCTGTGCATCTGAGGCTGTCGGCTCTTCGCTTGCAGGTGGCAGCGCCCGCTACGGGACTGCGACGAGGGACAGCCTGCCCAAGAGGCGGGCGTTGATCTGCGTCTCTCGTGCACAGCGGCGGGACGCATCCACGCGCCTCCGAGCTACAAAACACGCAGGTTGGCCAGACCGCGGGTGACATGCTGCGCAAGCCCAAAACCCAGACCGAACAGCACCTCATGGCAGGATGCTATCGCGCCGTAAAAGCGCGCACGGGCGAGAATGGTTGAGTCCGCGGGACCTTGGTAGGCAGTGAGCACCTGTGCAGCAAAGCCTCGACCATAGTCGCAGAATAGCCCGGTGAAATCCAGTGCTGGGTCGCCCACCGTGATGTCTTCCCAGTCGACGACCCCAGTGATGCGAGCGCGCTGCACATCGAACAGGATGTGCTCGCTATTCAGATCAGCGTGCAGCAGCACGGGCGTGAAGCAAAAGTTGGCATTGTCCTGCAAGAAGCGCTCCCAGGTGGCAGCGAGGCTTCTCCATTCGTGCGGCTCCAGCAGAGGGAGGATGCGGGCACGCACGGACTCATAGAGTGCTGTGTAGCGCCGCCGCCAGTCCTCGGCGCTGGCGTCTGGTATGCCCAAACCGGCCAATCGCCGCCGAGGAAAGCGGTGCAGAGCGGTCAGGAACTCTGCTAGCTGGCTCGCAAGCCCTCTCACCACCGGTACGGACAGATGTGCCGGCATCAGCGGTATCCCCGGGATCTTGCGGTACCCCACGAAGAGCCCATCGTATGCCGAACCACCCCGCCACACAAACTCGAAATGCGGAACACGCAGCGGCAGACCTTGCGCCAACGCAGGCAGGATGCCTATCTCCTTGAGCAGGCCTGGGGTGATCCCTCGGTATTTGGGGAAGCGAAAAACATAGTCGCCGTTGACTTCCCACGCACTGCTGCCCCAGCCTTCCGCCAGGAAGGCAATCGTGTGCACCGACAGACTCGGGAAGCAAGCCTGGATTATGTGCCGGTAGTGATCAGCATCCATGGCCTAGAGGATGACCTGCGAGCGCTCGACGAGAGATATGGCGTGCGCGGGACAGGCAGTGACGCAGAGCCCACAGCCGAAACAGCGGTCCTGCTCAAAACGAGCCGCATCATCGGTCCGTTCCCAGGCTTGGAATGGGCAGCGTTCTGCGCAGACGCCACAGCCGTCGCACCGAGCAGGATCAAACACAGCGACGAAAGCTGACTCGGCGAGCGCATGGCGGTAGTCAAAGCGCTGCAGCTCGGTGAGGAACCAACAGCAACAGGCACAGCACGAGCAGACTGCCTCGATGTCGTCGCTGCCCTCTTTGCGGTAGGCCAGATGGACCAGACCTGCCTGATGGGAGCGCGTGAGTGCGCCCAGTGCCCCTGAGATTGGGATCGGCTTGGCATGTCCTTCAGCGATCAGCTTGCGTGCCGTCTCACCAAGTGAGAGGCAAACGTCCAGCGGCCCATCACACCTCTGGCGCTCGAGGCGACACTCGCAGTCCGCCAGTCCAATGCAGTCTGCACTGGACAGCAACCGTTCCATTTCCGGCTGGCTCAGAACGACCTGCGACGCCTGCAGCGAAAGGTGCACCGGAATTGTGCTCGCTGTATAGTGGTCCACCGCATCTGCGACTTGTTCGCGAGTGTGCGACATGCCTCCTCCTGCGACTGATACGGACAGCAGTCCCGCCCCGGCAACTCCGATTGTAGCTCATCTGGTGCCGCTGAGCAACCGCTGCCTTCGAGCGGCCCTCACCATTTGCCATCCACGATTCACCAGGTGTAGAATCGCAGTCAATTGCAGGCACGCCTGAACTTGGGAGACGGACCGTGTTCCAGCTCCGGACGGCAAGGCTGATCCTCCAGCCACATACCATGCACAACGCAGCCAAGCTGAACGAGTGGTTCAACGACCCAGATTTGACGTACTTTGATGGCGAAGAACAAGAGACCCTCAAAGCAGAGCCTCTGGGGAAAACGCAGGCGTATTTGAAGCGCATCCTGCATCCCCAACCCGATGCTGACATCATCCACTACGCCATCCACAAGCGAGCAGACGAACGCCTTATCGGCTACGGCCAGATTGCACGCATCGACCGCTACAACCGGCGCTGCCGGCTGGGCATCACCATCGGCGAGAAGTCGGAGTGGGGCAGAGGCTATGCCCAAGAAGCGCTCTCGGCCGTCATAGAGTACTGTTTTGCTGTGCTGAGGCTAAACCGCATCGGTGCAGCAGTGTACGACTTTAACCATCGGTCCATCCAGCTGTTCGAGGGCCTGGGGTTCTGCCGAGAAGGTACCCTCCGCCAAAACGTCCTGAAACAGGGCGAATTCGCTGATGAGCACCTCTACAGTCTGCTCAGAGCTGAGTGGGAGAAGCTCGACAGCGATGCGCAAGGCCAGAGACAGGAGCAAGACGGATGAAAGTCAAACTGGGCAGCATCCCATACGTGTATCCAATCCCCATCGTGCTCGCCGGGGCCAACGTCCATGGCAAGCCAAATTACACCACGGTCGGCGACTGCGGCATCATGGGCATCACCCCACCGCTGGTCTATGTATCATCACACCGCGAGCACTATCTCAACCTGGGCATCCTCGAGAATGGAACGTACAGCATCAACTTCCCATCCACCGACCTTCTGGCAGTGACGGACTACTGCGGCATTGTATCTGGAAGAGAAACCGACAAGTCGTTGCTCTTCGAGACCTTCTACGGCGGGCTTGGCACGGCACCCATGATCCAAGAGTGCCGGGTGAACCTGGAATGCGTCGTCGTGAAAGAGTTCTGCATACAGCACCGGCAGGTCTTTGTCGGCGAGGTCATTCAGGCCTATGTGGACGAGGAGTTTGTCACTCAAGCCGACGGAAGATGCCGAGTTGCGGATCTGACCCGGCTCGACCCCATCGTCTACGCCCTGGATAACCGGTACTATCGAATGGGAGAGGCAATCGGACTCGGCTACCGCGAGGGCAAGGACTATGCGCATCCCACGCGCTAGATACGCCTGGCGGGCCGGGCAGCAGCGCGACGATGAAGGGACAAGCGTCGAAAGGTCAAGCGGCACCGTGCAGGATTGACTGAGGCAAGAGTCACAATGTAGAATGCCAGGACGGTGACTCACCTGGCACAGCTGAAAACACAGTGGGCCAGCCCGGCGAGCGTACCGGCCCCCATCCCGACGCCGAGACCATGCCAGCGCCGCCGCGGCACCGGCACCAGATGATATCTCACAGATGGACTGCCTGTCTCCAGACCTGTCGTAGCGCCAAAAGTCCAGGCGCGTCAGCCGAAGTGAGGAGAATGCGCCATGAAGAGGACAGTCAGAGGCCTCAAGCACCGTGATATTCAGCTCGACTTGAGCCTGTACCGCGTCGACATCCCCATCCGCGGCTTGCACGACATGTGTCTCAGCGTGGTGGACATCTGGCCGGAGGGTGCCGAGAAGGCCATTGTATTTGTGCACGGCTACGCTGGCTGCGCCGAGACATGGGAATACCAGATCAACCACTTTGCGCGGTCCTATCGCGTCATCGCGCCCGATCTCCGTGGCCACGGCCAGAGCGATGCTCCCTTTACCCAGTACACCATGACCGAGCTGGTCGAGGACATTGACACCGCGGCCGAGGGCCTGAATCTCCCGGAGAAGTTCATCCTGGTCGGGCACTCGTTCGGGGGGTCGATCTGCGTCGAGTACGCCACCGCACATCCAGAACGCCTGGAGAAGCTCATCCTGATCTCTACCGCTGGTGAGTATCCCCTGCCGCGCGCAACATCGTGGTTGTCAAGGGTGCCTACCGCTGCCTTCCGTCCATGGTGGAAGTACCGCCCGCGCTGGAATGCCGAAGTCCACGTGATGAAGCGGATGATGCTGAACAACATGCGCAAGTGGCAGGGCTGGTCGCTGCTGCGCAACATCCGCACGCCCACGCTGATCATCACCGGCGAACGGGACCGCTATTTCCCGCGGCATGTCTTTGACGAGGTGGCCAAGACAGTGCCTGGCGCCGAGGTGGTGGACGTTGGCGCATCCAAACACAAAGTGCAGCTGGAGCGCTTTCAGGCGGTGAACCGGGCCATCGAGCGCTTTGTACAGGAGCCAGGTGAGGGGCGGCGGATCTCGTGGCGCGAATCCACGACCGGCGTCAGGCGGTCGGAGCACCGGCGGTGGCTCCGAAGCTACGGGAAGAACACGCCACACACCGTGCCCATTCCAGCGCAGCCTCTGCACAGGTTCCTGGAAGCAGCAGCGGACAATGTGCCGAAGCGGACAGCAACCATATTCTATGGCTCTAGGCTGTCCTACCAGCAGCTCGAAGGGCACGCCAACAAGTTCGCTCATGCTCTGCAGGGCCTTGGTATCGAACCGGGAGAGAGAGTGATGATCGTCCTGCCGAACATCCCGCAGATGATCGTCGCGTTCTACGCAACGCTCAAGACGGGTGGGATAGTGGTGCTTCCCAACCCCGACGCCAGCGGACCAGCAATCATCAAACAGCTCAAGGAGACCGGAGCTCAGGTATTGGTCACATTGAGGGAGTTCGCCGGACTGGCACGGGCAGTGCAAGAGAGAGTTCCCGTCTCGCTCGTCTTTGCGGAGGTGCGTGAAGCGGTCTCACCGCGGACCTACGAGCAGCTGCTCGAACGCTGGAGAATGGCTGGGCTTGACCCACAGGAAAAGGCCGACCGCAGCTACGGCGGGCAACTGATGCGAAGACTGATGATGGATGCTCCCAGCGCATCCCCTGACGTCGAGATCTCCAGCGCTGATCTGGCTGCCGTGCTCTATACGAGTGGAACAACCGATGAACCCAAGGGAGTACGGCTCACGCACGGCAACCTGGTTGCCAACGCCCTCCAGACGCGCCACTGGATCCCAGAGATGCGCTACGGTCACGAGACCTTCCTGTCCGTCATCCCGCTTACCCACAGCTACGGCCTCACCACGGCAATGAATGTACCTATCGCACTCGGCGCGACCATCGTCCTGCTGCCTGTCTTTGAGCTTGAGCAAGTGCTACAGCACATCAAGGAGTACAAACCGAGCATCTTCCCCGGCGTGCCCTCAATCTACATGGCGATCAACCAGGCGCCGAACGTGCGGTCGTACGGACTGTCTTCGATCCGGGCTTGCATCAGTGGGGCGGCCCCCCTTCCGGTGGAGGTGCAGGAGGCTTTCGAGAAGCTGACCAAAGGTTGCCTGGTAGAAGGGTATGGCTTGACGGAGGCATCTCCGGTGACTCATGCCAATCCACTGGAGGGACTGCGCAAAGCCGGCACGATTGGGATTCCGATCCCCAATACAGACGCCAAGATCGTGGACCTGTTGACCGGGGAGGATGTGTCTCCAGGGCAGATAGGCGAACTGGTGGTCAAGGGGCCGCAGGTAATGCAAGGCTACTGGGCCGAAGAAGATGAGGCGGTCACCGAAACGGCGCTCCGAGAGGGCTGGCTGCATACAGGGGATGTGGCGGTGATGGACGACGATGGCTATTTCCAGATTATCAGCCGCAAGCGCGATACGATACTGGCAGGAGATTACAGCGTATTCCCACGTGATGTGGAGGAAGTCCTCTACGAGAACAGCAAAGTGATGGAAGTGGCGGTCGTGGGCGTGCCCAACGAGCAAGGCGGGCAGAGTATCAAGGCGTTTGTCGTTCCACGCCCAGGCACCGCCCTGACCAAGGAAGAGCTGGTCGCCCTCTGTCGACGTCGCCTCGACGAATGGGCCGTGCCATGGGACATCGAGTTTCGACAGCAGCTGCCAAAATCGTTTGTGGGCAAGGTCCTGCGCCGTATGCTGATTGACGAGTAGCCCATCATTGAAGGACATGACGTTCGGGACTGGACAATGCCATTTGGGAAAGTGCGCACATTGGGCATAGCGACATTTGCCGCACTGATGATCGCTGGCGGCGTGTTCCTTTTTCGACCGGAGTGGATCGTCGCCACTCTAGCGAATCGATCCCCCGATGTGATCTACTGGGCAGAGACCGACGAATTGGCCGTAGCCTTGACGATCGACGATGGGCCGGACCCGATCACGAGTCCGAAGATCCTGGACGTCCTCCAGCAACACAACTCCCGCGCGACCTTCTTCTTGATCACGAGCCGCATCCCAGGGAACGAGGATATCGTCACCCGCATCGTGCAAGAGAATCACGAAGTGGGTAACCACCTGACAACGGACGCGCCCAGCATCCTGCTGGCCGCGTCCGAGTTTGAACAGCGGCTATCAGAGGCGCACCGCGTGCTCTCCCGGTTCGCGACTGTGCGATGGTTCCGACCCGGATCGGGATGGTACAGTTCCTCGATGCTCGCCATCCTGGAGCGATACGGCTACCGCTGCGCGCTGGGCTCGCTGTACCCTTTTGATCCTCAGATTCCATCTGCATGGTTCGCACAGCGCTATGTGCTGCAGAACGTCCGTCCCGGCTCGATCATTGTCCTACACGACCATGGGGCACGGGGAGAACGCACGGCAGCGACGCTGGCCACGCTGCTGCCGGAACTGAACCGCCGTGGGTTCCGCGTGGTAACACTGTCAGAGCTTGTGGGGAACTAGGGAGGCCCACCAGAGACCCGAGTACCTCCATCGCGGGCCTAGGCATCAGCACACGTGCCACAATTTGGTCAGGCACATTGGCACATCAACGGATGTGCGGAGGCGACCAGACCCCGGTGTCGAGCACCGGGCCGGATCCACGGAGCGATACCTGGCTCAATCAGCACGCCGCTCGGACTCGCGGGCCGCGTCAACCAAGGGAGGTAAAATGTCACAACAGCCAGACTTGGAACGGCATTGGCTGGCCAAGTTCTCTCACTGCCTGAGTGAAATCGCCGGCGAGGACATCCGCGAGCAAGTGATGCAGGGCAGTGATGCGCTGTCCGACCGATCCAGCCGTGAAGACGTGATCGCCTGGTCGAAGACAGCTATGGAGCGCTTGGAGCGGCTCGTGGATGACGAGCAGAAGCGCCGGGACATCATGACCGGCTGCGCCTGCCAATACCCGAAACTACAGCTACAGGAGATCCGGGAGCTCTACGAGGAAACGGGCGACCTCGACCTGGTCCAGCAGATGCTGCAGGGGCAGTTCGTATCCTTGCTGAGAGACAAACTCGGGCTGCAGGAAGTTATGATCGAGGAGATCGTGCAGCGCGGATGGGGCAGTGCTGGAGTCAGGCAGGGCAGGACGATTATCGCCACAAAGATCCCGAAGAGTGGCTACCTTGTGGAGTACATGCAGCAAGAAGATCCAGAGCTGAGACGGCGTATCTACTGCCACTGCCCGCGTGTTCGCGATGCAGTGGAAATGGGCCACGCCCTGCCAGCGACCTACTGCTACTGTGGCGCCGGCTTCTACAAGGGCATCTGGGAAGAGATCCTCCAGCAGCCCGTCAAAGTGGAAGTACTGGAGACGGTCCAACAGGGGGGCGAGGTCTGCCAGATCGCCATCCACCTGCCGCCGGAGCAGTAGTATCAGGGAGCGCGTGGGGCATGGAGCCTGCAGAGCCAGTCGCCCTGCCACTCCCTGGCTCGGGAGTGGGGTGCTGGGGGGAGCGCGTGACCCCACTTGGGGCAGACGCAGCCAGACTCGCGGTTTCGTATCCCACTGCAGCACCGGCGGAGGTTGCAGAGAGCGCGAACAGCACCTTTGCTCTGCACTGCCTTGGGCAAACCAGACCGACCATATCGGAGGATCCCATGCCTGTTGACAGCTTCAAGTATCTGCCCCGCGTCATCGCCACCTACTACCGGATGACCGCCGCCAAGTCAGAGCACCCCATCCCCTGGACGCCGGTGCCGCGCCCCGTGTCCCAATGCACCTTTGGGCTGGTGACTTCCGGTGGCCTGTACCACATGGGCGTCGAGCCCCCGTTTGACATAGAGCGCGAGAAGCAAGAGCCCGAATGGGGGGATCCCTCCTACCGCACTCTGCCCACGGACCTCCAACCGTCCGAGTTGGGCGCCAGCCACCTGCACATCAACACGCGGGACGTGGTCGAAGACATCAATATCCTTCTTCCGATTCAGCGCTTTCGGGAACTGGCTGCCGAGGGACGCGTCGGCGGCTTGGCCAAACACGCCTATTCATTCATGGGCTACCAGGGCTTTCCTCCGAATACCACCGCATGGCAGGAGATCCATGGCCCCGAGGTAGCGAGAAAGCTCGCGGCTGAGGAGGTAACCTGTGTGTTGCTCACCCCTGCCTGACCTGACTGCGCCGCAAACGTGCCCGTGCTGGCACGGACGCTCGAGGCAGCTGGCTTGTCCACGATTCTGGTGACCAATATGCCCTTCTGGGCCGAACGAGCAGGCGTGCCGCGGACGCTTGCTGTTGAGTTTCCCTTTGGCCACACGCTTGGCCAGCCACACAATGCTGCACAGCAGATGCGGGTCATCCGTCAGGCGCTGAAGGTGCTTGAGACGGCAGAAACTCCGGGCACCATCGTACACTCCGCAGAGGCGTGGCCAGTGCCTCAGGAAAAGGCGCTAGAAGACTGGCAGCCCGGTGTGCCGTCGCCGCTGATGAAAGTGATGGCGCCTCGCTTCATGCAAATGATGCGCGAGCAAAGGCGGCGGTCAAAGGCGACCAACCCGTGACGCGTATGGGCTGCCTGGGCCAAGCAGCGGACCAGCCATCCATGACCCGCGGCCTGGCTGGGGGTAGAGATCCCTTTCCTGGCACCCTGCTTCAAGGGCCTCGTGTCGGATCTCCATCCGTGTCCCTGACCGGCCAGGCTTGGCAG
>JBFEPU010000015.1:0-18573 GCA_041549915.1 Anaerolineae bacterium
AGTAGACGGTTGCCGCTGATCACCTGAGCGTCCGCAGATAGCCGCAGGTGATGTAGACCGCCCTCCGAAGGGACTTCGTTTGACCAGAAGATGTCATGATCGCCATCTCGGTGGCTGGCTACCTCGTAGGTCGCCACACGAACACCTTCAGGGGTTAGCTGCCGGGCTCCGCCGAGTAGTTGCCCATCTCGGCTGAGTGGCGCCACGAAGAGCGCCCGAGGGATGTCGGGGTTGTCTGTCCACAGCACACTGAGCGATCCATCCTCACGGAGCAAGAGCTCCGGGTCAGTGGGATGCGCTCCCTTGACGTCCAGGTCTTTGCTCACCTGGATCGCACCTGAACTATCCAGACGCACATACTGAAGCGCTCTGGAATCTGCAGCCACCAACACCATGTGCACATGGCCATTTTCAGCCAGCATGCCTACGGGCCTGTTCAAGGCGGACACTGCTACCTGCTGGCCCCGGCTCCAATCGGCCAAGACCTTGGGCGTCTTCACAGCATCTGCCTGACAACCAACGACGGTCAATGCCACAGACAGAACCAGCAAAGAGACGATAGTTCGCTTGGCCATTGTCTTTCCCTCCCATCTAGAAGAAACGCCACGGCAACGGCTCAGGTTGCCGACCACTCACATTATAGTGCAACGGCGGCTCTTGCTCAAAGCATTGCCAGATCTCCGCATGTGGCCGCATACAAGACTATGCACGGGGTACTCTGGTCCGGGGGATGATCAGCGTCTTGAAGGGTCAGGATGAAGCGTCCATCCAGCGTTTGGTAGTCTGCGGCGGAGCTTCGCGGTAGCCATTGCTCGAAGCGGGGAAGTGGGGTATAATCGTGTCAACGGAGGGCGGATATGCGACAGATACGAATTCGTGCGGGCGACGTTCAGGTCACTGCCGAGTTGAATGACACCGGAACAGCGGATGCTATTTGGCAGGCCTTGCCTCTCTCGGCTGCCGGCAACACCTGGGGGGATGAGATCTACTTCGACATACCGGTCGAACTGCAGGCCGAGGCCGCTCAAGGTGTGGTGTCCCTCGGTGACCTCGGATACTGGCCTCCCGGACATGCGTTCTGCATTTTCTTCGGCCCCACACCTGTCAGTAGCGGGCAGGAGATCCGACCGGCCAGTCCGGTCAATGTGTTTGGTCACGTGCTGGGTGACCCAGCGGTGTTTAGGAAGGTTCAGGACGGTGAGACGGTCACAGTTGAGCAGGTGCCGCAATCGTGATCGGTGAGATCTATCGGGCGTGGCGCTCTCACAAGCGGGGAGCGGCTTTGCCCAGCACTGTCGGACAGGCATCATGGTGAAGATCAGGATCGATTCCAATCACTTACCCTCGGTGCCGACCGCTCAGGGATGCAGGGACAGTTGAGAGTATGGCAGAGCGTGTGATTCTTGTTGCAGGCGAGCCGACATTGCGCCAGAAGGCGAAAAAGATCAAGAGCTTCGGGCCGTCTCTTGAGGCGCTTGTTGGAGATATGTTAGATAGCATGCACGCGGTGGACGGATTGGGGTTGGCCGCCCCTCAGATAGGCGTACCGCTCCGTGTGATCGTTATCGAGACACCGCCTGAGACTGATGAGGAAGGGAAGCAAGTCCAGCCCGGACAGCTGTACGTGTACTGTAACCCAGAGATTGTCAAGAGCAGCGGTGACGAAGAGCTAGATGAAGCATGCCTATCGGTGCCGGGCTACGTGGGAGCGGTGAAGCGCGCCACGAGTATCACCGTCAAAGGGCAAGACGCAACGGGGCGCAGGATTCGCACCAAAGCAGACGGACTACTGGCTCGTGCGTTCCAGCACGAGATAGACCACTTGGATGGAATCCTCTATATTGACCGTGTGGACAGTCCAGAAAAGCTGCATCGCATTGAACCTGAGGAAGAAGGCCTAGAGTCAGAAGCAATATAGTGCCGACACTAACATAAGGTTCTTTCCTTGGTTGCAGGGTCCACGCGCCGGCAGATACAGTTCATGCCGGCGTCGGATTAGGTGTAGCGTGGAGAACGGCTCCCCACAAACGGGGATTGGAGGCGGAATGGCTATTACGCAGGAACTGGCAGCTTACGCCAAAAGGACCTACCCCGCTGAGAACTGGCCGCACATTGTGGAAGTAGTTGCGTCTGGTCAGCAACTGGCAAGGCGGACTGGCGCGGATGAGGAAATTGTGACCCTGGCTGCCTATTCTCACGATATCTCACGCGCCTCAACGGGAGCTGAGGATCACAACGTCAAGTCGGCGGAGATTGCGCGTGAGTGGCTGAGGCAGCGAGGTTATCCCGAGGAGCGCATCGAACGCGTAGCACAGGCAATCGTAGCCCATATGCGCCCGGTGACCGGTCCTGAACGGCAATCTGTACCGCTTGAGGGGCGCGTTCTCTATGATGCCGACAAGGTCAGCCGGGCGCAAGGTTTCGGCTTACTGGGTGTGCTGGTTCGCCTGGGCAAACAGATTGCATGGGAGGATCTCAGCTACAGGCAGCTGGGGGATGCCGTCAAGACGGGACGTGATGTAACCCAGGAGACCTATCGCACACTGTACACCGATGCGGCTCGGGATCTGGCCGAACCGGGCTATGATCGCGCCATCGAGTTCTGCGATCACCTCCTGCGGTTAGAGGTCTTTCGAGACATCGAGTGACTCTGGACCTTTCCTGGCTATTCCCCATCGCTCCGTGTCCAGCCACGAGCGCTGGTGATGACGGTAGTGACTTCCGCATTGAACGATGGAGGTCGTCACTGCGAACCGTCTTGCTGCTAGGCATCCTTCGGAATCCTTGGATTGGCATAGCAGTAGCGGCATCCATTTGGGCAGCGCATGAGGTACGATCCAACATCTATACTGGGTGTGCAGCCACACTGTGGTCGCTGACCCGGATCCTTTCCCGTAGCAGCTGGCAGCTTGTGGGGGTGCAGAGCCGATAGCAGTTCTCCGTCTATGCAACGCGAAGGCACAGCGCCCGCGTCCTGCAGGGCAATCTGGCTGCAAGCATAGAGCTTCAGGCCCAAGGATTCAGCCAGTCCAACCAGTTCTTCTGTGATCTCCAGGCGTTGCACGGGCGCAGGGTCGTACCAGTGCCATCCCTTTCGCCGGCGTACCTTGCCGTACAAGGTGGCGAAGGATATGCGGACGGCACTGCCGCCCGCTGCGATCACTTGGCGAAAAATCGGTTCAGCGAGCGCAAGATTGCTTTGGATTTGATCTCCTTCGTACCAGTGCACAATTGGGTCATAGCGCACCGATACGCGGCGCGGATGCCCGGCAAACTCGATGAGCGCTGGCAGTTGAGAGATCACTTCGTTCCACGGGGCTATGTTCGGCTCCAATGCTGTGCCACCGAGACCGGTGACTGTCAGATGGCAGAACACCTGTTCATAACGTGCCAGAGCTTGCCGCACTCCACCAGTGTCCTGCAGCACAGGACGAAAGTCCTTGGACCACAGGACCAGCGTATGCACGTCCTCGGGCAACATAGAGACTCGCCTTACATGCGCGCTATAAGGTTGTGGGACGTCCACAAACCCTCGGCGAACGGCATCGGCAAGCCAACCAGGCCAATGCATGGCGATGTCTGTCCGCCTCGAAGCGGATATCACCTGCTTCACTTCGCATCACGCTCCCGCTGGAGCCAATTATACTGCTCCGTACATCATTGGCTAAACCTCCCCCATGGATTTGCTCAGTGAAGCAGGCGCCGGTGGCCGGCGTCCTATACAGTATTCTATCCAGCCTTGCTGTGCGCTGCCCCAAGCGGGTATAATAACCGGCACGGATACGGCTGGTTGCGTCCCATCGCTGGCCGGAGGAAGATTATGGGCCGCGAATACCCCGAGGCTCCCATCGTAGGTGTGGGAGCAGTGGTCATTAACCAGGACAAAGTCCTGCTGGTGCGTCGCGCCAATGAACCCAGCCGAGGCCGGTGGAGCGTTCCAGGGGGCACAGTTGAATTGGGCGAGACACTGGCTCAGGCCGTGCAGCGTGAGGTGCGTGAAGAATGCCGTGTGCAGATCAGGGTCGGTGAGGTGCTGTCCACGTTTGACCTGATTCAGCGCGACGGACAAGGAAGAATCCGCTACCACTATGTGTTGATCGACTTGGCCGCGGAGTATGTAGGAGGCGAGCCCCAGGCCGGCACAGATGCTCTGGAGGTGCGCTGGGTGCAGGAAGCAGAGTTCAATCAGATGGACATTGTGCCTCGACTGCTGCCGGTTCTGAGCAGCGCTCTGCAGCGGTGTGATTAGGCATGGACTGAGAGGGGTAGCTGGGAGGCGCAGATGCCTGTAGAGCTTGGTATCGTGGGACTGCCCAATGTCGGCAAATCGACGCTCTTCAACGCGCTGACCAAAGCAAGTGCTCTGGTAGCGAGCTATCCGTTCACCACCATTGAACCAAATGTTGGCGTGGTTCCAGTGCCTGATTCTAGGCTGCAGAAGGTTGCGGCCATCGTGGAGCCGGAGAAGGTGGTCCCCAGTACGTTGCGTGTGGTGGACATTGCCGGTCTTGTGAAAGGCGCAAGCAGAGGGGAGGGATTGGGCAATCAGTTCCTAGGCCACATCCGCGACGTCGACGCCATTGCCATGGTTGTGCGCGCTTTCCTCGATCCAGATGTCCCGCATGTCACGGTTGAGCTGGATCCTGTCCTTGACGTGGAGACGGTGCGCCTGGAGTTGATACTGGCGGATCTGGCCACTGTGGAGCGCCGCCAGGCCAAGACGAGGAGTGCCGCTAAAGCCAGACCCGCTGACTACCAGGCAGAACTCGCCATGCTGGAGTCTCTGCGGGATCACTTGGACCGCGCGCAGCCGGCGAGTGTGTCCAGTCTCTCCTCCGACGAGGCGAGACTGGCCCAGGAACTGAACCTCCTGACAGCCAAGCCCTGCATCTATGTGGCCAATGTCGGTGAGGATGACTTGCCCGAAGGGGGGGCTCTTGTGGAGCCACTGCGTCGTCTGGCTGAAGCAGAGCACGCGGAACTTCTGATCATCTGCGCGCAGTGTGAGGCTGAATTGGCCGACTGGCCCGCGCAGGATGCCATCTCCTATCTGCAGGAGCTAGGGGTGCAAGAGCCGGGGCTGAACCGCTTTGTCACAGCTGGCTATCGGCTGTTGAACCTGATCACTTTTTTCACCGTGACCGGCGGCAAAGAGGTACGAGCCTGGCCCCTTCAGCGCGGCACTCCCGCCATCGAAGCGGCTGGGCGCATTCACAGCGACATGCAGCGTGGCTTTATCCGGGCTGAGGTGATCGATTACGATGACTTGGTGCGAGCCGGATCCCCGGCAGCAGCGCGGGAGAAAGGCCTGCTGCACATTGAAGGCCGCGACTATCTCGTGCAGGATGGCGACGTCATCCACATCCGTTTTAGCGCTTGATCGCTCGGGCTGACAGGGTCAGGGCTTTTTTGACAAATCTGCGCAGCTGTGCTAAGATAGCTGCGCTCAAAAACCAGATAGCGATAGGCTTACTCTTATCCAGAGGGGTGGAGGGACCGGCCCTGTGAAGCCCCGGCAACCAGGGTGGTCTGGTGGTCCATGGTCTGCTAGTCCATGGTTAGATCACGAGACCAACCGACTAGCTATGGTGCCAATTCCGGCAGACCTTCGCTTCTTGTGCACGAAGCGGGGCGATCTGGAAGATGAGAGGGGAGCGCACGACCTTCTCTCCCATCGGGAGAGTTTTTTTGTTTGCAGGAAGGGGGCAGGACAAATGCGTACGATCGAATGGCACGATGGTAAGGTGAAGATGATTGATCAGCAGCGGCTGCCGCAGGAGTTTGTCATCTTGGAGTACACTGATTACCAGGGCGTCGCCGACGCGATTAAGACGATGAAGATAAGAGGCGCTCCGGCAATAGGGGCCGCCGCCGCTTTTGGCCTCGCTTTGGCTGTGGTGGATCGCACTGGGGACTCCTATGCGGACGTGCTCGCTGAGTTCGAACGTGCGGCCGAACTGCTCGGCGAGACCCGGCCAACAGCGGTCAATCTCTTCTGGGCAATCCAGCGCGTGAGCGACGTGGCGAACGACCCGCGCTGGAAGACGGCAGGACAGGTGATCAACGCTGTGGTAGCCGAGGCACAGCGCATCGCCGACGAGGACGTTGAGGTGAACAAGCGCATGGGCGCAAATGGGGCGGTGCTGATCCAAGATGGCGACAACATCCTGACTCACTGCAACGCTGGGGCGCTGGCCACGGTAGACTATGGCACAACCCTTGGCGTCGTGCGAGCAGCTAACGAGCAGGGGAAACGCATCCACGTGTGGGTCGATGAGACCCGCCCCTTCCTCCAAGGCGCCAGGCTGACTGCCTGGGAGATGCTGCAGGAAGGCATCCCCGCTACTCTGATCACGGACAACATGGCCGGCCACTTCATGGCGCACGGCGACGTGGATATCGTGCTGGTCGGTGCCGACCGCATTGCGGCCAACGGGGACGTTGCGAACAAAATCGGGACGTACTCCCTGGCCGTCTTGGCCAAGGAGAACGGCATTCCCTTCTACTCGGTAGCGCCGACCTCCACAGTGGACCTGAGCATCGCGAGCGGCGCGGATATCCCAATCGAGGAACGTGACCCACGTGAAGTAACGCACGTGCAAGGGATGCTGATTGCTGCGGAAGGTGTGCAGGCTGCCCATCCCGCCTTTGACGTCACCCCGCATCGTTACGTGACCGGTATTGTAACCGAAGTGGGGATAGTCTATCCGCCGTTTTCGTTGGGCCTGAGTAAGGCCAAGCAGGAATAAGTCGCCAGCTGTTGGTTCTGTCTGGTTGGGCGAAAGGAGGCCCAGATGTCTGAAGAATTCAAGCCCGTTTGGCTGGCGACAACAACCGGCAGTCTGCCGCTGACCGATGTCTCGCAAGCGTGGTCTTGGATGACCAAGTACCTGCCCGAGATCCCCGTGTGGCCGCAGCTTCCACGGCGTAGCTACCGGGAGAATATGTACGCGCAGTTCTCCGAGAACTTTCCAGGGATTGTGGTTGACTTGGAAACGGAGCGCACATATCTGGACCGTCCCAAAGATGTGGAGCAAGAACTGGAGCGCCTGTACTTGGCCTACCTGCAGGACGATCTGGAGTATGGTGTCGTGAGCCAGGAATACGCTGCGGGACTGCATATCCTGCTGAACGCGGAGGGACTGCTCAAGACGCCGCCTGTAGCTGTCAAAGGTCAGGTCACTGGGCCTATTAGCTGGGGCCTGGCAGTAGTGGACCGCAACCGTCGCCCTCTGCTGTATGATGAGATCATGGCCGATGCGATAGCCAAGCATCTGCGACTCAAGGCAACATGGCAGGAGCAGCAACTGCGGACTGTGGCCTCACAGACGATCATCTTTGTGGATGAGCCCTATCTGAGCTCTTTTGGATCGGGCTTTGTTTCTCTGAGCCGCGATCAGGTTGTCACGTTGCTCGAAGAAGTGTTCTCCGGGATCCAGGGACTCAAGGGAGTGCATTGCTGCGCCAATACAGACTGGTCTGTCTTGTTGGACACTTCTGTGGATATCCTTAACCTAGACGCGTATGAGTATGCCGAGTCGCTGTCACTCTATCCGGAGGCTGTCAGTGCGTTCCTGCAGCGCGGGGGGGTTATCGCTTGGGGAATCGTTCCTGCGGGCCCGATGGTGGAGGGCGAGACAACGCACAGCCTGGTCGATCGCCTGCATCAGGCGATCGACCTGCTTGTTCAGAAGGGGGTCTCTCGTGACCAGCTGCTGGCCGCCGGCCTGGTGACGCCCTCTTGCGGCGCCGGCTCGCTGGATTCGCCCACCGCTGACCGCGTCCTGGAACTGACAGCTGCGGTGTCGGCGGAGATGAAGGCCCGATACGTCGCTGATGAGCGTGCCTAGTCAGCATACAAGGAGGGAGATGTCGTTTTGAGCATACTGGTCGTTGGCTCCGTGGCTCTGGATTCCATTCAGACGCCTTTCGGATCGGTGAAGGAGACGCTCGGAGGTTCGGCCACCTACTTCTCGGCAGTTGCGCGGCTGTACGACGAAGTGAACCTGGTGGCCATCGTGGGCACAGACTTTTCGCAGAAGCACATCGATTTTCTCAAAGAACGGGATGTGGACCTGGATGGGCTGCAGAAGGCCGAAGGCAGAACCTTCCGCTGGTCTGGACGATACGGCTACGACATGAACACGGCCGAAACGCTGGATACGCAGTTGAATGTGTTTGCCACGTTCCATCCTGAACTGCCTGAAAAGTACAGAGACGCGAAGTATATATTCCTGGCGAATATTGACCCAGAATTGCAGCTGGAAGTGCTTTCTCAGATCCGGCGGCCCAGGCTGACTGTGCTTGATACCATGAACTACTGGATCAACTACCGCAAGAAAGCACTCAGTCAAGCCATCTCCGCCGTGGACATTGTCTTGATCAACGAGGCGGAGGCTCGACAGTATGCCAATACCTTCAGCCTTATCCGCGCCGCGCGCAAGATCCTCGACCAGGGCCCCAAGGCCTTGGTGATCAAAAAGGGCGAATATGGTGCAGCCATGTTTGCCAACGGTGACAACCCGACAAGGTCCTTCTTCTTTGCTCCAGCCTATCCCCTGGAGAAGATACAGGATCCCACTGGAGCTGGAGATTCCTTTGCCGGCGGATTTGTCGGTTGCCTCGCGCAACAGGGTCGCATGGCTGAGCACACGAGTGACCATGTCACGAACGAGGGTCTCAGGCGCGCTATTGTCCATGGCAGCGTAGTGGCGTCTTTCACCGTTGAGGACTTTGGAGTGGGGAGGTTGCGGACCCTAGCAATGGAGGACATACTCCGGCGCTATAGAGAGTTCAAAGACTTTGCGTACTTTGAGCCTACTTGTCCCTGGCTAGAGACCTGCAAGTATATCAAGGCCTCAGAACAGCAAACGATCCATAACAGTGCTTCAGCGTCACAGGGCGGCTAGAAGATCTTGGACACTGAACGGTCTTGGGCCAGTTGTGTATCGTACGTGTATGACCATCGCCCGTAGGTGAATTCAAACTGGAGGTTAGGAATGAGAAACATCACTGTTGAGAGCCTGCAAAGCACTCCGGTAGAGGAGCAAGCTGTCGAGTTGGTTGAGCGCAAAGGTGTCGGTCACCCGGACACAATCTGCGATTCGATCATGGAGGCAACATCCGTTGCGCTATGCGGGGAATACCAGAAGACATTCGGACGCGTCGTGCATCACAACATCGACAAGTGTCTTCTGGTGGCGGGTGTGACGTGCCCCAAAATCGGTGGCGGCACAGTCGATGAACCGATGCGCTTGGTCTTTGGGGATCGGGCGATCTACGAGATCAATGGCAAGAAGGTGCCAGTCCCGGAGATCGCGGTTGCGACGGCCGAAGAATGGCTGCGCACAAACCTGCGTTTCGTTGATCCCAAGGAGCACATGGTCTACCAGGTTGAGATCAAGCCGGGCTCGCCAGAATTGACCGATATCTTTGACCGGGAGTTGATTGGTGCCAACGATACGTCGGCTGCTGTGGGCTATGCGCCGCTGACCGAAACGGAGAGAATGGCGCTGGCCACCGAGCGCTACATGAACTCGTTGGAGTTCAAGGAAAAGTTCCCGGAGGCAGGAGAGGACATCAAAGTCATGGCCTATCGCCGCTATCGTGAGCTGACGCTAACTATAGCGCTGGCCTTTGTGGACCGTTTCCTGTCGACTGAAAAGGCCTACTTCACTCGCAAGGCAGAGATCACAGCGGATGTCGAGGCTTTCATCGCCAAGGAAAGGCGCAACTTTGACCGGATTGCCGTGGTCATCAACACGCTGGACTCTGAAGGTCGTGGCGAAGGCGGTATGTACCTCACGGTTCTGGGGACCTCTGCTGAGGGTGGGGACTGTGGCCAGGTCGGGCGCGGCAACAAGGTGAATGGCGTGATTGCCTTGAACCGGCCGATGAGCACCGAGGCTGCTGCGGGCAAGAACCCGATTGCCCATGTGGGCAAGATCTACACTTTCTTGACCCATGAGATCGCGAACGAGATACACAAAGCCGTACCAGGGATCGCCGAGGTCTATGTATGGTTGTGCAGCCAGATCGGTCACCCAATTGACAATCCACTCGTCGCTTCAGCGCAACTGGTCCTCGAGCCCAATGTGGAGCTGGTGGATGTCCAGAAGCCCGTCACGGAGGTTATGGAACGGGAACTGGCACACATCTACAGTTTCACGGAGCGCTTGACCAGGGGCGAGTTGTCGGTTGTGTAGTTGAGGAACGAGTGACGATGACTCAGCGGCGAGTTGAGAGCTATGACTGCTCTCTCACTCACCATCACAACGCGTAAGGAGCAAATGGTGCCAAAAGAACACCACGTTAAGGATGTATCACTGGCGCAGGGGGGCTACTCACGGATCGAGTGGGCTGAGCGAGAGATGCCTGTGCTGCGCCTGATCCGGGAACGCTTTGCTAGTGAGCGTCCGCTGCATGGCATTCGCATCGCTGCCTGCCTGCACGTCACAACGGAAACAGCCAACCTGATGCACACCCTGCAGGCAGGAGGAGCGGATCTGGTGCTGTGCGCCTCCAATCCCCTGTCCACTCAAGACGATGTCGCTGCCTCCCTGGTCTCCAACTTTGAGGTCCCGACTTTTGCTATCAAAGGCGAGGACAACAAGACTTACTATCAGCACATCAAGGCAGCGCTGGCGCACAAGCCGCACATCACGATGGACGATGGCGCTGACCTTGTCTCGACGCTGCACAAGGAGCGCACTGACCTGATGGGCGAGGTCATCGGTGGTACGGAGGAAACGACCACGGGCGTGATCCGGTTGCGGGCCATGGCCCAGGAGGGTGTGCTGCGTTACCCCATTATCGCCGTGAACGACGCGATGACCAAGCACCTCTTTGACAACCGCTATGGCACTGGGCAATCCACTCTCGACGGTATCATCCGCGCCACCAATGTCCTGTTGGCTGGCAAGACCCTAGTCGTAGCGGGCTATGGCTGGTGTAGCAGAGGCATCGCCATGCGTGCTCAAGGCCTCGGTGCTCAGGTGGTGGTCACCGAGGTGGACCCCCTGCGGGCGCTGGAGGCAGTGATGGATGGCTTCCGTGTAATGCCGATGATCGACGCCGCGAGGATTGGCAACATCTTTGTGACTTCGACAGGCAACATCAACGTGATTGACGGGAAGCACATGGAAGTGATGCAGGACGGCGCTATACTGGCCAACTCCGGCCACTTCAACGTCGAAGTCAACATCCCTGCGCTGGAAGGCATGGCTGTGGGAAAACGTCGTGTGCGTGACTATGTCGATCAGTACACGTTGCCCGATGGACGGAAGATTTCGCTGCTGGGCGAGGGCCGGTTGGTCAACTTGGCTGCCGCGGAAGGTCATCCCGCCAGTGTGATGGATATGAGCTTCGCCAACCAGGCCCTGAGCGTGGCGTACATCGCCGAGAACCACGCCGATCTGAAGGAGCAGGTTTACAGTGTGCCACAGGAGATCGACGCAGAGGTCGCACGGCTGAAACTGGAGGCAATGAATATGGCGATAGATACGCTCACGCCTGAGCAGACAGAGTACCTCGAATCCTGGGAGGCAGGAACCTAGCAGATGCCCTTTCGGACGCCAAGGCCAACGATGTGCATGGTCGGTCTCGTGTTTCTCGATCCTGCGTAACACGCTTGGGTGATTGGCAGAGGGCGGAGGAGGACCACCCGGCTGTAACTGTGCCGGGTGGTTTTACTTTCCACCGAACGTTGGCTATAATTGGCGACCATGCGGCGGTCCGGGAGTGTGCTGAGCAGCGTTCAACCCACCGAATTCTCTCCACTTGTTCCTGCTGCAACCCCAGCCCTGTCATCCCTACTGTTGTGTTCCCTCTGGCTTTGTTGCAGCTGTCGGCGTGCACCCGGGCTAGTCCCTGACTAGCCCAACAGCCTTCCACAGGAGGCCGATCGTGAAAGCGCTAATCACTGGCGTGGGTGGATTCGTTGGCAGCCATCTGGCCAGCTACCTAGTGGGAGAAGCAGGGCTTGATGTCTGGGGACTGGATCTGGTGGAAGGCCGTGCTGCGGCGCTGCGTCCTCGCATCACACTGCACGTAGGCGACGTGCTAATGGATCTGCCAGCACTCCAGGATCTGTTTGCGGCGGAACAGCCTGACTATGTCTTTCATCTGGCGGCCCAGGCTTTCGTTCCAAGCTCGTGGAAAGATCCGTGGACCACGTTGGAGAACAACATCCGCGGGCAGCTCAATGTGTTGCTGGCAGCAGTGGCCATGGAAAGGTTCCCGAGGATTCTGGTAGTGGGCTCTGCTGATGAGTATGGTATCGTTTTTCCAGAAGAGCTTCCAATAAGTGAGACGAATCCCTTGCGGCCCAACAGCCCGTACGCAGTGAGCAAGGTGGCCCAGGACATGATGGGATATCAGTACTATGCCAGTCACAAGCTCCCAGTTGTACGCGTTCGTCCTTTCAACCATATCGGTCCCGGCCAGAGTCCGGCGTTTGTCACCGCGGACTTTGCCAAGCAGATTGCTGAGGTGGAAGCCGGGCTGCGTGAGCCGGTCATGCGCGTCGGAAACCTGGAGGCACGTCGTGACTTTAGCGATGTGCGGGATATCATACGTGGCTACTACCTGGCGCTCTCCGAAGGCGAGCCTGGCGAGGTCTACAACCTGGGTGCAGAACGGTCATACTCAATTCGCCAAGTGCTGGATGGTCTGCTGGCCCTCAGTGAGACTCGAGTGACAGTGGAGCAAGATCCAACGCGCCTTCGTCCCTCTGATGTGCCAGAGATCCTGGCCGACTGTGCCAAGTTCCGTTCTCGAACCGGCTGGCGGGCAGAGATTCCGCTGGAGCGCAGCTTGAAGGACATACTGGACTACTGGCGAAGTCGCATTCGTTAGAATCAGCAACGAATGGCGAGTCACGAGTGGCGTCAGTGAACCTTGTACCACTTTCTACTCACTGCTCGCTAGTAAGGTAATCCGATGGGACAGAAGAAAGCGCTCATCTCTGGAGTAACTGGCCAGGATGGATCGTACCTGGCCGAGTTCCTCCTCGAAAAAGGTTATCAAGTCATCGGCATGGTGCGGCGCACCAGTACGCTCAACTTTGAGCGCATTGAGCACATCCAGGACAAGCTTCTGCTGGCGCAAGGCGACCTCCTGGACCAAAGCTCACTGGTCGCCATCATCCGCGAGCACCGTCCGCAGGAAGTATACAACCTAGCTGCACAGTCGTTCGTTCCCACCTCCTGGAAGCAGCCAGTCTTGACTGGCGAGTTCACCGCCTTGGGGGTGACTCGCATGTTGGAGGCCATCCGCATGGTGGATCCCACCATCCGTTTCTACCAGGCCAGTTCCAGTGAGATCTTTGGCAAGGTACGGGAGGTGCCGCAGAAGGAGAAGACGCCCTTCCATCCACGGAGTCCCTATGGTGTGGCGAAAGTGTACGGCCACTGGATAACGGTGAACTACCGTGAGAGCTACGACATCTTCGCCTGCTCAGGCATCCTCTTCAATCACGAGTCGCCACGGCGAGGTCTCGAGTTCGTCACCCGAAAGGTGACTCATGGGGCGGCCCAGATCAAACTGGGTCTGGCTGGGGAACTGCAACTCGGGAACCTTGACGCCCAGCGGGATTGGGGCTTTGCCGGTGATTATGTGAGAGCGATGTGGCTGATGTTGCAGCAGAGCCAGCCCGATGACTATGTGGTGGCGACAGGCAAGACCCACTCTGTCCGTGATCTGTGCCGTGAGGCTTTCTCCTACCTGGGCCTGGAGTGGCAGGATCACGTGACGGTGGATCCGGACCTCATAAGGCCAGCCGAGGTAGATCAACTGGTGGGAGACGCGAGCAAGGCGCGTCGAATGCTCGGCTGGCAGCCCTCGATCTCGTTTCGAGAGCTCATCCGCATGATGGTAGATTCCGATCTGGCCTTGCTGCGCAAGGAGAACGGACTCTAGTGCAAGGAGATGCGAAAAAGGAATGGGAACGATCAGATTCGGAACAGATGGTTGGCGAGCGATCATCGCTGAGGACTATACCTTCGAGAACGTGCGCATCTGTTCTCAGGCCACAGCCAAGTACCTGATAGAGAGAGGAGCCGCTGAGAAGGGACTGGTCATCGGCTACGACACACGCTTCGCCTCAGAGGACTTTGCGGCAGCCGTAGCAGAAGTGATGGCTGGCAATGGAATCACCACACACCTCGTTGACCGCCCGACACCTACGCCCACGATCTCCTATGCTATCCTGGATAAGCAAGCCGCCGGTGCGGTGGTAGTCACCTCCAGTCACAATCCAGCAAAGTGGAATGGTTTCAAGATACGCACCCAATACGCTGGGGCGGCGCCGCCTCAAGTCCTTGCTGTCGTAGAACAGTACATAGCTGGTATTCAGGCAGGGCAGGACACCGTGGAAAGGATGCCTCTCGACCAAGCTTTGAGCGAGGGGCTGGTCACTATGTTCAACCCGATGCCGTCCTACCTTGAGCAGATTGCCTCTCTCGTGGATGTGGCGGGCATAAAGGACGCGGGCATCACGGTCGTGGTCGACGCCATGTTCGGCGCGGGCATGGGATACTTCCCGACCATTCTGGCTGGCGGGAACACACACGTGATCGAACTCAACAACGTCCACAACCCGCTTTTCCCGGGCATGCACAACCCCGAGCCCATCGAACAGAATCTGGCCGCATTGGCAGCTGGGATTGCCCAGCATGGGGCTGATGTTGGTTTGGCGAACGACGGCGATGCGGATCGTGTGGGCCTGATGGATGAGAACAGCAACTTTGTCAATCAGCTTCAGGTGTACGCACTGCTTCTCTTGTATCTGCTGGAAGTGCGTGGCAAGCGAGGACCAATTGTCAAAACGGTGACCACCACGGCCATGGCCCGCAAACTGGCGGAGATGTACGAGATACCTGTGTACGAGACGCCGGTCGGCTTCAAGTACGTCGGGCCTAAGATGGCCGAGACCGAAGCCATTATGGGCGGTGAGGAGAGCGGCGGGTTTGGCTTCGCCGGTCATGTGCCTGAGCGCGATGGGATACTCGCCGGACTTTTCCTGCTTGATCTGATCATCAAGCTTCAAAAGTCGCCATCGCAGCTTGTCGAGTACCTGCACTCCCTGGTTGGGCCACACTACTATGATCGGATTGATATCCGCATGTTGCCCGAGCAGCGTGAGGAGACGAAGGCGCGGGTGAGGGACAGCCAACCAGGCACGATTGCTGGCTTCAAGGTCGTCGAGATTGACACCGTCGACGGTTTCCGCTATTGCCTGGAGGATGGCGGTTGGCTGCTGATTCGTTTCTCCGGAACCGAACCTCTCATCCGCATCTACGCTGAAACCACAGCACTTGACAAGATCCAGCAAATCCTGGCTGATGGCAGGAGGATCGCGGGCCTTTGATCGTCTTGGACACGCATGCCCATTTGGATTCGCCGAGGTTTGGCAGTGACCTCGTTGAGGTCATGTCGCGCGCCTTCGAAGCTGGTGTTGGCATGATCGTAACCGTGGGCGCCGACCTACATTCGAGCCGCGCCGCTGTGGAGATTGCCCAGCAGCACCCAAGTGTCTGTGCCGCAGTGGGCGTACATCCGCACGAAGCGGACCATGTTAGCCGGCCTGACCTTGTGGAGCTGGCGCGCCTCGGAGAGCACGACGCAGTGGTCGCCATTGGCGAAATCGGCCTGGATTTCTACCGCAATCTGTCGCCACCTGAAAAGCAGAGGGAAGTGTTCGCAGCTCAACTGGAACTCGCACGGGAACTCGGCAAGCCAGTAGTCGTTCACGATCGAGAAGCGCATGCAGAAACCATGTCCATCCTGCGAGACAAGGCGCAGGGCCTGAGAGGTGTCTTGCATTGCTTCTCCGGTGACCGAAGTATGGCTGAGCAGGCCAGAGAGATGGGGTTCTACGTATCATTTGCTGGGCCGGTCACTTTCCAGAACGCGCGAACACTGCAACAATTGGTGCGTGAATTGCCGCTCGATTGCATGCTAGTCGAGACGGATTGTCCCTACCTAGCACCACATCCCCACCGTGGCCGACGCAACGAACCAGCGTATGTGCGGTTGGTTGCGGCCAAGGTCGCCGAGCTTAAGGGCGTGCCATTGCAGCTTGTCGCCGAAGCAACCACGGCAAACGCCAGGCGACTCTTTGGACTTCCCGCGATGTCCTAGGTAGAATACACATTGTTGATAGCCATGCGCCAGGGGCACAATGCCATTGTGCCCCTAGTTGTTGTCGCCCGGGAACCGACGGAGAACTCTGTCTTGACCGACCTGTCCATTCTGATCGTGAGCTGGAACGTCAGGCCTCTGTTAGAGCGCTGCCTGTTTTCGCTGGGCGAGTGCCATGGGCGAGACAGGCTTTCATGTGAGGTCATTGTTGTGGACAATGCTTCCACCGATGGCAGTCCGGAGGCGGTGCGGGAGCGTTTCCCGGGAGTCAAGCTGATCGCGAGTGATTCCAACCTAGGCTTTACCAGAGCCAACAACGTAGGGGCTGCTCACAGCAGCGGGCGCTACATGTTGCTGCTGAACCCTGACACCGAGGTCCTCGGGGATGCGCTGTCAACGATGGTTGCCTACATGGACGGTCACCCCGACGTCGGAGCGCTCGGGCCCCAGCTTCTGTTCCCCGACCTTCGTGTCCAGTCCTCACGGCGCCGTTTCCCCACTCTGGCCACTGCTGTCCTCGAGAGCACCGTGCTTCAACAGTGGTTTCCGAGGAACCGCGTGCTAGAGCGCTACTATGTCTGGGACCGTGGAGAGAATGAGGAGCAGGACGTTGACTGGGTAGTAGGGGCATGTCTGCTGATCCGACGTCAGGCCTGGGAGCAAGTTGGTCCGCTGGACGAGCGCTTTTTCATGTACTCCGAGGAACTGGACTGGTGTCGTCGGCTGAAAACAGCCGGATGGCGTGTTGTGTACCTGCCCTCGGCGGCCGTCGTGCACTCTGAAGGCCAAAGCAGTATGCAGGTTGTGCCCGCACGGCATATGTATTTCCAGAGCAGCAAGGTGCTCTACTTTCGGAAGCATCACGGAGCGCTGGCTGGTGAGTTGTTGCGGCTGTTTCTTCTTGTCACGTACGGATATCAATTGTGCCTGGAAGCGATGAAATGGCTCGTGGGGCACAAGCGCCCTCTGCGGCGAGAGCGCGTCGCCGCCTATATGCGCGTGTTGCGCTCCGGACTGCGCCTGCGGGGAGAGGTGCGGGAATGAGAGTCTGCTTGGTCAGTGGGGAGTACCCGCCCATGCAGGGTGGCGTGGGTGACTGCACACGCGAATTGGGACGCGCACTTGTCCAACTGGGGCACCAGGTAGCTGTTCTCACGTCCCACCGGGCAGCACCCTCGCCGAACATGCCAGCCCTTTCGGATCAAGAGCCCGAGGTGTGCCCAATCGTCGGCAGGTGGGACTGGACGAGTTGGAGGCACGTGTTCCAGACGGTCCGTGCGTACTACAGCGACGTGCTGCACATCCAGTATCAGACGGCCGCATATGGCATGCACCCGGCTATCAACTTCCTGCCACTCCGCTTGCGCCTGAGCGGGACGCGGCCTCGGGTGCTGGTTACTTTTCACGATCTCCGTGTTCCATATTTGCTCCCCAAGGCTGAGACGCTGCGTCGCTGGGTTACCTTGTCGCTGGCCCGGTGGAGCGATGCTGCCATCGCCACGAACATAGAGGACCATCAACAGCTCCAAAAGGCCCGTCTGCCCAAGCGCCCCCATTTGATACCCATTGGAAGCAACATCCGCCCGCAGCCCCCGCCAGGGTTCGATCGCGCTGCGTGGCGGAGCCGTCTGGGGGTGGGTGAGAACGAGACGCTGTTGTGCTACTTCGGTTTCCTCAACGAAAGCAAGGGCGGCGAGACGCTGTTTCGTACCCTGGCGGAGCTGATACACCGTGGTCGCAGGGTGAAGCTGCTGATGATTGGCGGCCAAGTCGGTGACAGCGATCCAACCAATGTGCAGTACTTTGAGCATGTGAGAGCTCTTGGCGACGACCTTGGCTTGGGGCCTCTCATTGAATGGACTGGCTATACACCCCCCGACCAAGTCTCGGCCAACTTCTTGGCCGCCGACATCTGTGTGCTGCCCTATCGAGATGGCGTCTCATATCGGCGTGGCACTCTAATGGCCGCAATTGCGCACGGTATGCCTATCATCAGCACCTGGCCCAGGGTACCCATCCCCACGTTGGCTGATGGTGAGAACATACTTCTCGTCGCTTCGGATGACGCGTTCGCAACTGCCGATGCCGTGGAGAGGCTGATGTCCAATCCTGAACTACGCACACGCTTGGCTCTGGGCGCGCAAGGGTTGGCAGAGAGCTTCACTTGGGACCGTATTGCCGCACGGACAGCTCGACTGTACCGCGAGCTGATCCTCTCGCTCAACAGCGGGCAGGACGCCGGATCATAACCTGAAATCTGAATGCTTAGCCAGCGGGACAGACTCTGGGATCATACCTTGCCGGTGGGTCCGGCTCACAGCGTGGCGCAACCATCGAGGGTATTCTGTACCTCGCAGCGCCGTGGGGTGCACAATGGGGAGTGTACCCGCAACACATCTGGCGGCGACTGGCCGTGACGCGGCAACTACGATA
>JBFEPU010000016.1:0-18415 GCA_041549915.1 Anaerolineae bacterium
ATCGCCTCCAGTATGGAGAGGGGCAGCTCAATTGCTGCCGTATCGCCCTCAGCGAGGAACAGGTAAACATCCGACAGCCGATAGATGTCATCGATGTTGGCCACATAGGTGTCGATCACCGTCGCCCCGGAGCGGCGCAACGTCTGTTTGAGCGTCACATCTTGCTCCGTGCTGCTGCTGCCCACCACCACTGTATGATAGCCCTCCGCAGCCTGCAGTGCCACAAACTGCGACAGGTTGCGCTTTTCTTTGAGGTGCCCTACATGGGTCACGACTGTGGTTGTGGTAGGAACTTGGTACTTCTGTCGCAGCGCTTCTTTCTCCGTGGTCGATGCCGGACGGAAGCGCTGCGCATCCACTGCTGGTGGCAGCACGGCTGTACGGCATCCCAGAGCGCCCAGCAGGTCAGCCGTGCGGGTTGACTGCGCCAATACCCAGTCGGGTGCCAGACGACCGACCAGCCGCTTCCCCACTGCGGTGTAAGGTCGGGGCTGCAGCGTAATCAAGGCGGTAGGTGCTCCTCCACTGTACCATCGGAGGGTCCGGGCGCGCAAGAAGCTGAACACTGTGCCACAGGCCGTCGGAACATAGGCCGTGGCTTGCGGCCGAAAACGTCGCATTCTTCTGGCCAGTGGTGCGCTGAGGAGGAGCCGGTTGGCATCGACGTCTTTGATGCCATACTCGGCATCGTCTGCTCCATCCGTGGTGAGAGCAAGCACATCGTGCTCGGCAGCCAGTGCTCGAATCAAATGCGCAGCAAAGCTCTTGATGCCCTCGTCATAAGGGGCGCGCAACCGCTCAGAGAAACACACTACTCTCACGGCGTCGCTCTCCCAGCAACTTGATAGTACAAATCGCGATATCGACTGGCAACCGTCTGCGTTCGAAAGCGCTCGGCAAGCTTTCGCGCCCGCTGTCCCATCCGGTGGCGGAGATCCTTGTCTGCCAGCAGATCCGCGACGCTCTGGGCGAAACTCGCTACATCGTCAGGCTGCACCAGAAAACCGCTGCCTCCGTCATCTACCAGGTTGGGAACGCCGCCCACCCGCGTAGCCACAACGGGCTTGCCGGCAGCCATGGCCTCGATCACGGCCATGGGTGCCGTCTCTTGGCGCGAGGCCAACACCACCGCCGTGCACAGTGCATACTCATTCCTGAGGGCAGCGCTGTCCAGCAAGCCAAGGAACTGCACGCTGGACTCCAGGTCCTGTGACGCCACGTACTGTTCCACCTCATGGTAGTAGGTCGGGTTGGTCGTTCTGCCAGCAATGCGCAGCCGCACATCGGGCATTCGCTGTCGCACAATGTCCAGCGCACGCAGCAGATGTATCACGTTCTTTCGCTCATCGATTGTACCGACATAAAGCAACCGCCCCTCCTCCTCCAGGTTCGGGATGGCAAAGAACTCGGGAGCCAGGGGGTTGTCGATGCGATGGAAGCGAGCGCTGCTGCGGCTGCCGTACTCCGCCAGAACATACGGGCTGATGGCGACGATGTCCCGCACATGCCGCAGAGCTTGGCGCTCATACCAGTTCTCGAGCACGAAGCGAGCACGGTCAAACAGCGTGCTCTTGTATACCTGAGCCTCGCGGTGCACCACTCCGTGGATCGTGAACACGGTGGGCAAGCCCGCGCGCAGAGAAGCTATGGTGTAGTGCGCAGCGTGTGTGTTGACCACGTCGGGCTGCACCTGACGCAGCAACTGATGGACACGAGCGATGGCGCGTAGGGTGTTTGGCACCAGCCGCCGCCTGGGCATGGCAACGTAGTCAACCTGGACATTGCGGTCTCTGGTGGTAAGGCTTTCCTTGATGTCAGAATGGCAGTGGATGACGCGAACCTGCAGGTCATCATAGGTTCGCAAGCCAGCCACCAGATTCTGCACGACGGCTCGCACACCTCCAGGTGCCTTTGCGCCGGGAGCGGGGTACAACGCTACCAAGGCTACCCGCAGTCTTGTTTTCCGGTCGCTAGCGGTCATCATTTCTTGCGCGAGGCGTGTCTCGCCATCGAGTAGGGGAAGCCAGGAACCGCAGATACTTCTTCAGATCCTTCTTGAGCCCTACATTGACAAAGCAGCCGCTGTTGCATTGCAGGCAAGCGGAGCGGGTCAACTGCTCGCGAAAAGCAAGGTTCTCCGGGTCGAAGTAAATTTCACTACAGGCGCGACTGAGTGTTGGCTCGCCATCCGTGCCCGTGATGCAATTGCCGAGCTTGCGCTCGGAGAGGCAGTAGTAGACATCCCCGTAGGCGTCAAGGACGAATGAATCCACGGCGAATGGGCATGGCGTCTGACGCGAGCGGCCGTCTCGGTACATCCTCAGCATATCATCCCAGTAGTAGGCCATGAAGTTGGACGGTGACCGGTCATTTGCCAGTTCCTCTAAAAAGTGCAGCAGGTACTCTCGATCTGCCTGATCAAAGTCCAGGTCAGCACGCTGCTCGATGTTGGCGACGTAAGTCTCGTGAAAGCCAACCAACTGGAAGCCCAGCTCGATCTCACGCTCGGCACACCAATCCTGCAGTTCCCGCAATCCGTACAGGTTCTTGCGAGTGATGACGCAGCTCGCGCCCAGCCAGAAGGGAACCGGCGAGGATGCCTGCAGTTCTTTCAGGCCCATCAAGCACTGTGCCACCCTGGAGAATGCCCCGGGGACGCCGCGCAGCTCGTCGTGAACCTGGCCCACGCCATCCAATGAAACCGAGACGTTGAGATGCACCCCACCTGAAGCGCAGAGTGCCAGCATAGCGCGTGTGTCTGCAAGTATGCGCTCAACGGCCAGTCCGTTTGTGATCAGCGTTAGCGATCCCAGGCGCGGCATCCGTTGCAGGAAGAGCTCCGTCAGTGCAACCAGATCGCCGCGCAGGCTTGGTTCGCCCCCCGCCAAGGTCAGGCGTTCGATGCCCTGGAATATCGGATCCTCCAGAAGATGGGAGAAATCCTCCAGGCGCATCTCGGGACGATCCTGCATCTGCCAGATGTTGCACATAGTACACCGTGCGTTGCAGCGGTAGGTGACGTTGATCTGCAGCTGACGCGGTGGTAGCGGGCGGAGGTGGCGCACGACGTTATACTCATAGAACCCGCGAAGGAGAGTGTCCCATCTTGCGGTGAGCAGTTTCCTCACAAGTGAACGGCGCATGTGTTGTGGCTCCAACGTCAGCTCGCAGCGAGCTGCAAATACAGTTCGCGCGTCTGCCGAGCTACCACCTCAGTGCGGAAGCGAGTCTCGGCCATCTCGCGCCCACGCTGGCCCATCTGCACGCGTAGTCGGTGGTCGCCTAGGACGCGCAGCAGTGCACTGGCCAGCGCGCCGACGTCCCCTTCGTCCACCAACAGCCCGTTGACGCCATCCTCAACCATATAGGGCACGCCGCAGACGCGGGTAGCGACCACTGGACGGCCAGCAGCCATCGCCTCTGCCACGACCACCGGTGCAGTCTCCTGCTTTGATGGCAGAGCCAGAACAGCACATCGTGTGTATTCCTGGGCCATTTGCTCCAGGGACAGTGAACCAAGGAACGTCACTACTGCGTCGAGGGCCTGCTCGGCGAGGAACTGCCGACAGGCTTCCACGTAGGAAGGAGCACTCTCTGCCTCACCTGCGACGCGCAGGCAAACCTGGGGCATCACCGATCGCACTTTTACCAGCGCATGTAATAACCCGAGCAGGCCCTTGCGCGGGAGAACTCGACCGGCGTACAGAATGGTTGTCTCCTGTGCCTGCCCTCCCGCGCTGAAGAACCGGTCTTCAACCGGGTTCTCAATGCGGTACACAAGTCCCCGAAAGCCTTTGGTCTGTACCAGTTCCTCTTCTACGTAGGGGCTGATAGAGATTAGATTGGCCACCCGGGCCAGGCAGTATTGCTCGAAGGCGCTGTCTAGCAACCGCCTGAGGCGGGCAGCCAGCCCTGTGGCGAACTCGGCCTCACGGAAGATCATGCCGTGCGCGGTGACCACATGGGGGTACCGAGACTGCGACGCAGCAGCGGCATAGATGCCCATGCCCTGAGCGTGTACAATGTCAGGCTCCAGGCGCTCAAGCCTGCGCTGGATGTTGGCGATGTCCCTCCTGTGCAGGGTGATCCGTCCTAAGCGTCTGCGCTTCAATATGTGCAATGGCAGCCCGCCTGCAGTGCTGCCCAGCCGGTTCTCAACGCCCGGCTGGCAAGTGACCACGTGCACATCCAGGTCATCAAAACGCGCCAGGCTGCGGACCAGCGGCACCACGACTGCTTCCGGCCCCCCCAGGATGCGCTGCTCATCCAGGGGATACTGGCCAAGCATCGCCACGCGCATCTGCACTACGCTCCCGGGATCCAAGTCCCGCTGGCGTCAAACTGGGGGCGACGGGCGGCCTGCTCTCGCCGTGGTTGTGAGGACCGCTGGTGACTGATGTAGCCGAGGATTGCGCCCATGATTAGGAAGAAGATAAGGCTGGTGAAGACATTCACATAGAGGTCCACAGCAGCGGCGGATACCATGTAGGCGACAATAACGCCCAAACCTGAAACCAACAGGGCTTTGTCGAGCCGCTGGTCTGTCCTGGAACGAACGATCGCTCCCAGCACGGTCAGCAACATGGACAGAAAGATCAGTACGTAGGGGATGAAAGAGACAAGGCCCATGGTGGAGAGCACAAGCACGTAGGTGTTGTGCGGACTAGGCAGGTCATAGGCCAGCGTTTCCCAATGCCCGCCGTACTGCAGGAAATAGTAGGCAAAGTTCCCCACTCCTACTCCAAACAGAGGGTGATCCCGGATGAGCTTGAGGCTTGCATCGAGTAGGTCCAGACGGAACCGAATCGAGCTCACATTGGATAGCCGTTCGACGACCACGGCGCTCGCGCTGATCGCCTGCCAGTAGAAGAGCGCTGCCAGGCCCGCGACCAGTAGGATGGGGACGAGAATGCGCCGGTACCGCTCTTCCAGGAGCAGCACAACCAGTGCGGCAGCCAACGCCAGCCAAGCCCCGCGGTTGTAGCAGAGGAAATTGCCAAGCAGTGTGATTGCGAACAGGGAGCCATAGAACGCTCGCGAGAATGGAGAGCGCTCACGCATGAACCTGTGGAGGGCCATGGGAACGATCATCGCCAACACAGTGCCCAGAAAGGCAGGGTTGCCCAGTAGGCTGACGATTTTCCGCAGGCTCCGAGAATAGACGGTGGTCCTGCCTATCGCAGTGAATAGGGGCTGGCCGGTGACGTGTTCGTACAAGATCATCAAGGACAGGTAGAGACCAATCACGGCCAGAGTTGCTGAGAGCTTTTCCAGTCCCGCCTTCTCTTCATACAGGTTCTTGGCCAGGGCAAAAGCCAGAAAAGGCGTGATGAATTTGTCAAGCACAAACTGACCTGTGCTGGCGAGACCACTCAGCCCGGCGGCAACGGCAGGTAGCATCATGATACCGAACAGGACCATGAACACCTCCGGGCCGAGTCGGCGCACTCGCTTCTTGCCAATCGCCAGGTGGGCTATAAAGATGACGGTCAGTAGGCCGATAGCCAGGCGATCCAAGGTTATGTCCGGGACACCTGGAGGCATCCGCAGGTTCAGAATGCGCCAGATATCGGTGTAGGAAGCCTGTGCGTAAGGTGCTATGATCACCCACAGCATCATGCCGTTGACGAGGTTCCCCACAATGGCCATCGCTAGGCCGCCCATCACTGTCAGGCGCACAGCGTTTGTCCAGCTGGGTGAGACGACCACGTTGCCCAGATAGAGGCCGGTGGCCACAGCAACGATGAGCAGCAGCAGACCAGCCACCAGGGCCTTTCCTGTTTCGATCCAATTGGCGGATCGTACTTCGTTCATCAATCCCCCCTATTATGTCGCGCCATCCCCGGGGCGCGGCCATATCCCGCTATGTATTTGCCGAGGCCGTGTCCGGCCGCCTGAGCGGGTGGACTAGGATAGCAGTTCATCGTAGACAGCTTGCACACCATCCACGAGTTGCCGCATGTTGAACCGTTCTCTGACTCTGATGCGGCCTTGTGTGCCCATGGCCACTGCCATCTCTCGGTCAGTTAGGACGCGTATGATTGCCTGAGCCAGCTCCTGTGCATCTCCCGGAGGCACCAGCAGTCCGTGCGTTCCGTGCTCCACAATCTCACGGGTGGCACCTTCAGATGTAGCCACAACAGGCTTCCCAGCAGCCATTGCCTCGATGAGCACCCGGCCAAAGGGTTCCGGAGACGTCGAGGCCAGTACCACGACATCTAGGACAGACATAACGGCAGGCACGTCCTGCCGGAAGCCACTGAAGATGACGTGCTCGGATAGCCCCAACTTCTCGCATAGCGTCCGGAGCAGCAGATCATAGTCCGAATCGTACGGAACCGGCTCACCGATCACAACCCCCTTTGCCCTGGGCACTGCCTCCCTGACCAGGGCCATGGCTCGCAGGAAGATGTCCTGTCCTTTCCAGCGTTCGAGGCGTCCTACGATGCCCACTGCCAGATCATCATCCGCCAAGCGCAGGCTTTGACGTGCGCGTACCACATTCAGCGTGCCAGCGAAAGCCGCGCTGTCAACCGCATTGTACACGACGCGGCCTTTCTCGCGAGGAACACCTGATTGTAGGTGCCTCCTCTGTACTGCTTCCGAGATGTAGATGAATGCGTCGACCATCTTGGCCAGTTGCCGGTCAAACCAGTTGAGTTGTTCCAAGTCCCGAACGTGACACACGCAAGGAACACCAGCCAGCTTGGCAGCAATGATGCCCTCTCGGTCGTGGCCCACGCGGATGTTTGTGTGCACCAGATCGATCTTCTTCTGTCCAATGATGCGCCGCAGTGCCGCGGCCCGTGGCCAGACACGGCGCACCAGCATCATGGCAAAGCCCAGCCCGTGGTACAGGGTTGAACCCCAGCTGCGCTGCCGAAGCCAGCGAGCGGGTGCAGACCCCCTGGTGTCAAGTACCCAGGCCGGACGATGGTCTTGAGCGCCATAAACATCCCATACCACTACATCCAGTCCCAAGGTCCTGAACTTGCTCACGAATGCGTGTGGCGTGTAGGCAAGGACGATGGGCTCATAGCGCGATCGATCAAGGTTCCTGAGCAGTTCATACAGGCTGATGACAGAGCCACCCGCTGACGGTGCCGTATCTACAAACAGCACCCGCCGCCGTCCCGCTGTGCCACGCTCTTTGCTTCCCATGCCCGATCAATGCCTAAGAAGCCTTTAGGTCGCCGCCCGCCGCGAGACCGGAAGTGGAGTCCCTCACCCCCCGCGGCCAGGGCTGTATCAGCAGGATCATCACCACGAGGAGCGTCAGCCCGCTGGCGATGGAACCTACTCGAAAAGGCGCAGGCTGATACGCGAATTCCACAGTGTGCCGCCCTGCTGGCAGGTAGACGGCGCGAAAGGCATAGTCCGCCTGGTAGATCTCCGCCTCCACGCCATCTATATAGGCTTTCCAACCAGGATAGTAGCTGTCACTCAAGAACATGAACCCATTCGCCGGGTTATCTGCTGTGATCTCGACATAGTTCGCTTCATAGCGTGCGATCTCCACCGTTGCTTGCGGCGAGGCGAACCCCGTGTGGCCTCCAGCAACGCTGGCCTGAGCTGGTTCCACAAAGTCTAGAGGGGGTGGCTTTTCCAGGATGATCTCGGAATGGAGGTCGAATTCTGGGTCTAACAAGGTCGGCAAGACGTCCTGGCTGTCCTGCGTAAACCGCGCCCGGTAGACCACAAAAGCCCGCGGCAGAAAGGCTAGGTTCTCATAGACACTCACGTCGCGGTCAACGTCTAGCAGGCGCAGATTGCTCAGCATATCCGGACCAAGGCTGGACGAAGTGAGCACATATTTCACGTTGAGCAGGCCCAACAATCTGGGCTTCAACTGCTCAGTGAACAGGATGCCGTAGCCCAACCAGTCTCTTCCGCCGATGGCCTGGCAGAGCTCCTGATATCGCCGCCCTGGGAAATCAAGACCTCGCACGTCGTGCAAACCATATATCATACCCGTATTTGGCATCAGGTCAATGTTTGTGCCGACGATGCGGAAGAGACTCGTGTCATTCTTGAGCAGCTGCAGGGCGGGGGTCTCCGGGAAGATGCTCTCCGCGGGGACAGTTGTGTGATAGCCCATCCCCAGGGCGAACAGATCCACGACTACCAAGAGCAGCAGAACGGGTTGCACAATTTGCCGTCTCAGAACACGGCGCACATAGAGTCCCAGGATCACAACAGCGGCCAATGCCACCAGTAGAGGCCAGTACATCTGGATGTTTGACGCGCGGAACGCATCGGACAGCGCGTCCTGTATGAGCTGTCTGAAGGGAAATGGGGCTGCGCGGTTCATCTCACTGAGGATACGGGGTGCGATCAACAACACGACTGCACCTACCGCAGTGGACACCATCAGGAGCCAGATAACTGGCCGCGCGATATCATCTCCGCCCTCGGCTTTCAGCAGGTCTCGCGCGCCAAGCCCAGCCAGCACGGAGACGCAGAATGAGTAGACGAGTCGAAAACGTCCGTAAGCAGCAATGTTGAACAGCGGCAGATAGTTAATCCAGTCGAAGACAGGCAGCCGGAGGGCAGCGCCGAGTGCAGCGAACCCTAGCGCGGCCAGCAACCAGACCCTTTTGTCGCCACGCCGAGCCACCAGAACAGCGGCTGCCAACGGCAAACCGAGTATCCCCACATACAGCGTCTGCTCGACAAAGTTCCATCCAGGGAAGAAACTCCTGTACTGTCCTGGCCAGGTCGGATTGTTGAAGATATTGGGCAACAGCATGGGCAGTATGCCAGCCACCCAGTACTTGGGGCCGAGGCGCGTTGCGCGCAGCCCACCAAGCCCTGTTCGCCACCTCAGTTCTGCGCTGTACCTCAGCCATTCCAGGAAGGGCAGCAGGTGGGCAGAGGCAAGTGCGACACCCAGTGCCGCCGCTGCTGCAAGAGCCATCAGGCGCATAGCGCCTGATCTCAGCTCACGGTCGCTCCACCAGGCGCTCGACGTACGTAGCAGGTAGTACAGACCTCCTGCGGTCAGTGTGTACAGGGCTGTCTCCGCGTGCCCTGCGGTCAATTGCGCGGCGACAATCAAAGCTACCAGGGCGATGTGCCGGGGGCTGGTTTTTCGGTACAGCCACTCCGCCGTCAGGAAGAAAGCAGGCAGCCATGCTGCTACGTTTGCATGAGGGTGGCCCAGCCAAACGATCATAAAGCCACTGAAAGCGAAAGTTATGGCGCCGACAAAGGCACCAAGACTGCCGCCGCCAAGGGTGCGCACGAACCAATAGGTTGCCAAGCCAGCGATGAACAGACGTACCAGCGCTGTAAACAGAACTGCATCAGGAGGGGCAACGACATATGACAGGATGTTCAGAGGGTACAGGACCGCTGGTTGATCCACAGCCATAAAGGGCGCCCCGCTGTACACGTACGGGTTCCATAACGGAAGGAACCCCTGCCGCAGTGCCCTTGAGGCGTACACTCGCCACGGGTAGAACTGGTACGCTTGATCGTACAGCAGGACGTTGTGTGGCTCAGTGAAATCCGCCGGTGCGTGGGGAAGGAAGACAGGATCCGTGAAGGCAACGTCTGCTGGCAGCAGCTTTCGTCCCAAGAATACCGCCTGCCCAAAGAAGATGACCAACAGGGTCAGCAGCACCACCGAAACCTTGATCGTTTCCCAGTGACGTGCTGTGAGTTCCTTGCTTGTGAGAGTGCGCCGCACCATAGGCACCAACTAGTAGGCGCTTTCCTCCGGGGCAGGTGCACGCAGCAGGGAGATGAATTCTAGGACAAAGGCCAGGATCACACCTGCAATCACGCTCACCAGAGCGCCAATCATCAACAGCTTGGGAGTCTGTGATGGCGCTGGCCGGTCAGGCATACGTGCAGGCTCGATGATCTGAATGAAGCTCACGTTCGTAGCCTGGCTCTGTTTGAGTCGCGCCTCACTTTCCTTGTCAGTCAGGAAATTGTAGTTCAACTGCACACGGCTCACGGCACGCAGCAAGCTATCGTGATCAGTCGTGAGCTGTAGCAAGTCGACCAGCAGGGCCTGCTGCGCCATGATGAGTCTATCGTATTCAGCCTCTTGTGCAACAAGGCCAGCGATGAGTGCATCCTGATTCACCGCCAGACGTTCGTAGCTAACGGCAGCTTCAGTTGAGCCGGTCTCGCTTGCCAGCCGGATGTACTCGTCGGAGATCCCCTGTGCTTTTTCACGCTCTGTGATCAGCCTGGCACGCTCCAAACGCAACTGGCGTATCTGGTCCTGTATGGCGCTGATCTCGCGTGGCAGAGAATCGACTTCGTGTTCGATCTTGAACTCCAGCAACGCGTCTTGGGCGGTAGTGAGAGACTTTTCTACCTCAGCCAGCTCTTGCTGGATGAATTGCAGGGCTACTGTGGACGGCTTTGAGCGAATCTCTGCATAGTAGGCGAAAGCGTTCTCTACATGCTGTGTGGCAATGGCTTCCACCGCCATAGGGTTGTCAGCAACGAATGTCACATTCAGGAACTCGCCGTCGGCAAAGACGCTCAGTCCATCCAGGAGTTCGGCCGCGGAGACGCCCAGGTCCAGGTCGGCAATGGTCTGCCAGGCAACATAGGCGCTGCGCAGGGCTGCGTCAAACTGCTGTTGCACTGCAACAATCTCTTCCCTGCTCCCGACAGGCCTCGCCTCTGCAAATAGAGAAACCTCCTGCGGCTCCGGCGCGATAACCTGCAGCCTGACGAATGCCGAATACAGAGGTTTTGCTGTCATCGAGTTGATGAGGATCACAGCGGTGGTCACAGCAAAGATCAACAGAATCAGCCACCACCGCTTCAGTATGATCCTGAAGTACGTCAACATTTCGGTACCCACTGTCTTATGCCTCTCCTTCTAAAGTACCCTGGCCGGTATGCGATCTCTGCTCACTCAGGCAGCCTTCAATGGCGGCTGAGAGCGCGGTCACGCGGTGTTCCCAGGTGTGCTGGGCGGCAGCCTCGCGCCTTTTGGTCTGCAATTCAGGGCTGTCTTCCTTCAGAGCTGCATCCATGCTCGCAAGGAACTCCTCTTCGTTAGTCGCAATCCTGACCAGCGCAGAGAATCTCTCTGCGGTAGGCAAGTCGGTCGCCACGATGGGCTTGCCACATGCAAGGTATTCGTACAGCTTCAGAGAATCGATGTTCTGTGTCCACTCGTTGATGCGGTAGGGCAACAAGCATATATCGCAGGCAGCGACGTGTTGGGGCACATCTTGGGCGTCTATGCGTCCCAGGAAATGCACGTGTGGCTGGCTGCGCAGGTCTTCCAGTGCTCGCTGGCCTTCGTCATCCGTGATCGTGACTGGTCCCACCAAGACCAGTGACCAGCCTTGTCCCTGCGAATCGTGCCGCTGCTCACACCGATGTGCTATCCGTCCCAATAGGGCTAGATCCAGCTTGTCATTGATTGCCCCGACATATCCGGCAATCGGTGATGGCACACTGACCATATCGGCAGGCGGCAAAGTCTCGCCCTCCGCAGCCGCAGCGAACGTATCATAGTCCACTGCATTGGGCACTAGGTAGGTCTTTTCGTTTAATGTCCGCTTCCTCTCATACAGGGTAGGCGAAGTGACAAACACCAAATCTGCCCTGCGCGCCAGCTGCTGTTCCATGCGCTGTAAAACAGGACGCCAGGCTTCGCTGACTCCGCTGTAGCCGGCATATTCGTCAACAATGTGGTAGATCACCAACTTCTCGTCGAACCGGCCAACAAAGACCTCCATGTCGGGTAGGAACAGCCACAGGATTGGCGCTCGGAAACGCAGGCGCTTGAGCACTCGCCGGAACGAGGCCATGTAAATCGCCCGCGTGGCCACGCTCAGCGGGTAACGGTCCGCCCGCGGCGCCCACAATGGCGGTTGAAAAACATGCAGGTTCTTGCTTGCTTGCCAGAGACGTGGTCCATGCATATCCACAAGGCGGATCTGGCCCCTACGAAGCTGGCGCAGGGTGGGGCGCAGATACGCCCAGGGCTCCACGTATAGGACCCGATTGGCACGCGCCAGCCTGGTCATGATGTGATGACGATTGCGCCAGATGTCATCCCACGGTCCAGGCGCAAAACACAGAATGTCGTGCCCTTTAATCATTCCTGACTAGACCCTGGTGCTCAGGACCTCCGCGTAGACCTCGGCAAACCTGGGCGCCAGCTTTTGCCACTGGTGCTCCCTGGCCAAGGCCAAGGCCTTCTGGCCCGCCTCCACCACGTCCAAGTGCCTTGCCTGGCGTAGAGCATGTAACAGGGCATCGTCAGCTGCCAGGCTATACGCAATCCCACGACCACCGGCCAACAGCTCCTCAAAGCCGCCCAAAGCCGACGCGATGACCGGCCTGCCAAATGAAAAGGCCAGGACAGCAGCACCTGAAGTTGTCACACTGCGATATGGCAGCACACAGACATCACAGGCGTGTAGATAATACTGTACTTCCTCATCCGGCACATACTGAAACCGCGTGTGAATGTTGGATCGTCCCTCCGTCAGTTGAGTCAGTTCCCGGGCATAAGCCGCGTCGTGCACATTGCCGGCGATCATCAACTGAGCGTTCTCATCAGCCAGCTGCTGGAAAGCTGCGATCAGGTCTTCTATTCCTTTGTAACGCCTAACCTGTCCCAGACAGAGATAGACGAATGCGTCCTGTGCCAAGCCCAAACGTTCCCTGGCTTCCAGCTTTGTGCACCGGTTGGGATAGGCACCAACATAGCTGCCGTGTGGGATCACATGGACCCGCTGGTTCCGCCGGTAGGTCTGCGCTACCTTCCGTCGGGCTGCTTCGTCGTGCACGTGCACGGCGTCAGCCCAAGAGAACACCGCCCGGCTGGCTATCTGATCCAGCAGCGGGAACGCGCGCTCGTGCGGCTGCACGTTGTGCACCGTGTACACGAGTTTGCATCCTCCTCCTCTGATCCATTGGAGTCCAGCCAACACACTAGACAGCTTGCGCAGGCTGCGGCCCGGGTGCGGTGCGGCATACAGCAGCTCCAGCCAATGCAGGTGCAAGACGTCATACGTCCCGCGCCAGGGTCGCGCCTCGCGCAGGGACAGCCCCTCGCCAATCGAGCAAGACATGCCCAGATTGTGCAACGCCTCTTGCAGCAGCCGCACGTAGGGGTTCATGCGCACTTTGGAAATCTGAAGAACGCGTATCTCGGGGCCCTGTAGCATCATTTCCACGGGCCTTTACTGTGTGTTGCCCATCCATTCTCTCGGCGGCAGCCCCAGATCAGAGAGCGTGCTGATGACCAGTATTCGCACATCCTTGTCGAAGATGAACACTAGCAGTGCATAAACGAAAACCATCAATGTGCCAGCCATGACCAGCGAGATGAAGCCGTGCCCCCCTGCAACGACGAGCGAATAGGCCCAATGGGCCAGCGCTGCAGAAACCAGTGAGAATCCCAACGGCACCCACAGTGCTCGCACGTAATCGCTAAGCCTACCGCGTATGATCACGTTGGTCAAGGCTGCAGAAATGACAAAATCGATGATGGACACCACTGCAGATAGGACGCTCACACCCACGATGCCATAGTATTTGGTGGCAGGGTACAGCAAGATGCCCATCACCACAAGCCGGCCAACGGCGATATAGGTTAGCCAGCTGGGTTTGCCACCGGCCTTGAACACGCTTCCCATGTTGACCGCCACGGACCGCACCAAGCCATAGATGCCGAGGAACTGCAGAGGCACAATGGCAGGTGCCCACTCGTCACCATAGATGGTGAGGATAAAAGGCCCCGCGAAGGCAATCGTGCCTACCGCCACTGGGACGGACAATACCGAAACATAGTGCAATGTCCTCAGAAAAACGCGGCGCAGGGTTTCTATGTCATCCTGTATCTCGGAGTAGGCCGGGAAAAGCACTTGGCCGATGATGCGGGATATGTGCGTCGCGGGCAGGTTCGCCGTGGTGTAGGCAAAGCCATAGAACCCCAAGGCCTCTGCCCCGAGTACTCTGCCGATGAAAGTGTTGTCCAGATTGGTAATCAGGAACACGAGCAGGCCGCTGCCCACGATATGCTTGCCATAATCGAAAAGCTCCTGCGCCTCCTGGCGATCGAACTGCAGCCTGGGCCGCCACCAGGACACTACCAACCAGGCCATAATCACGGTCAACGCCGAGTTCGCAAGCCTGGCGATAACGAGGCTCCATACACCTTGTCCCATCAATGACAGCAAGATCGCCACGATGCCGTAGGCGATAGTTGGCACCAGATCAGGCAGCAGCCTTTCGCGGAAGGCCAGGTTCTTGGCCAACAGGGACATCTGCACCTGCCCAAAGGCGGAGATAAAAATGTTGAGAGAAAGAGCGCGCATCACAGCCTGCAACTCAGGAGTGCGGTAGAATGCGGCCACGAACGGTGCGGCAACGAACGATGCTGCGAACAGGATGGTTCCGATCAGAATCAGGGTGACAAAGGTGGTGTCGGCCGCTTTGCGGACGTCTCCCTTCCGGTAGATCAACGCCGAGGAAAAGCCCATCTCACGGAACATCTGCAGGAAGTCTATGGCGATGTACGCCATAGCCACCACCCCAAAGTCGGCCGGAAGCAGCATCCGGGCTAGAATGTACCGGGTTAGCATTTGGAAGAAGGTTCGTACCGCGGTGGAAACACCAACCCAGAATGTCCCCGCTGTGGCTCGTTGTCTAAGCGTCATCGGGGTCAGCCACTTTCTGGCACATCACGACAAAATCCCTGGCGAATAGAGACGGGTAGCGGTGTGCTAGCCTGGTATAAAAGCCACGCAGGCGGCGTGAGCGCACCCATTGGGGATAGAAATCCTTGGCCCACAGGCTGGCACTGCCATCCAATTCCAGGATCCGCAAGCCCCGCCCTTGGCACAGTCGCCTCACCTCAGATACGGTGAAAAAGCGGATATGCAGCGCGTCCGTCGGTGAGTTCTCGATGTATGGGAAGCGTCCGGTGAGCATCCACCAGCGACAGAGCCAATGGGCGATGTTGGGCAAACAGACAATGAATTTGCCACCTGGTTTCAGCACGCGAACACACTCGTCGAGGGTCCTCTCCGGGAAGAACCGATGCTCGATCATCGAATTGGACACCACGGTGTCAAAGGAAGCATCAGGAAAGGGCAAAGGCTGTGTGTCAACATCCACCTGCTGAGCTGCCACGCCCTTAGCGCGCGCTCGCTCCACAGCTACAATCGAAAGATCCGTGCCAGTAACCTGAGCACCTCGTTCCTGCATCATCCCAGCCAGAACGCCTGGGCCGCAGTCAACTTCGAGGACCTTTTCACGGGCGGCCACGCGGCTGGCGATCAGGCCCAACCGCTCCATGTCGAACGTGTCGTCGGCCTGCCGCCAGTATTCATCGTAGAACTCGACGAGGTTCATTGCTGCGCCTCGATCGGTCGCTGTGGCCGCATGGCCAAAACGCGGCCCTTGATGCGACTGAGCCTGCCCAGTATAGACCACGCTTTCTGCGGATCTCTCATCACAGCCCGCAACGCCCGGTAGACCTGGTATGTAGCGGGGCTCTGCCTCTTGATGCGCAGCTCGCGCTTCAGTTGCACAAACTGATCGTACCCTCGCTCCAATTCGGCCTGGGATAGGCTGGGCAGGCGCAGGACGCTCTTGGGGCCATAGTAGCTGGGCAGCGACTCCCCCTCGATCAAATAGCCATTCTGCACAGACAGGTCGTAGAGTTCGGTCATGGGATAGGGATAGAAAACTGAGAACTGCAGATCTGTTGGTTCCAGCTCGCGATTGAGCGCGATCGTCTCCTCGATCATCGCCGGTGTTTCGCCAGGAATGCCCAGCATGTTGCAGGTGTAGGTGTCAAGGCCATGCTTGCGTGCCAAAGCAAAGGCATGGCGGATCTCATCATTAGACATGCGCCGTTTGAGTATCTTGGCTCGCAGTTCTTCGTTGCCGGACTCGATGCCAATCCGCACGCCTCGACAACCGGCGCCGGCCAACGCAGCCACCAGTTCTTCGTCGTTGATGCGTTCAACGCGCGTGTTGATCCAGAATGGGAATGTGAACGCTTCTGCATACGCTCTGCTGAATTCCAGTGCCCACTCTCGATCCAACGTGAAGACATCGTCCTGGAAATTCAGCGTCTTGATTGTGTACTGGCTAGCCAGGGAGCGTATCTCTGCCAGCACGTTGTCGACGCTGCGAAAGCGAACATATTTGCCCAGACCTTTGAGCTGATGGCGCAGGGCTGGGTTGCAGCAGTAGGAGCATCCATATGGGCAGCCGCGCCCAGCCATCATGTCCACCCATCCGTCGTTGGCTGCCAGGATCTCCTGAAAGCCGAATAGCTCACGATCTGGGAAAGGCAGTTCATCGAGATCGCTGATCAACCCTCGCAAACCGTTCCTGACCACGTGCCCATTCTTGCGCACCCAGAGGTTGGGGATGTCAGAGATATCGCGCCCTTGCGCCAAGGCGTTGGTCAGATCCAGAAGCGGGTACTCTCCTTCACCGATGCAGACCAGGTCAATGTCTGGATTGGCGAGGACTTGCTCTGGTGCAAGCGTAGCATGAACCCCACCTACCATGGTGGGAAGATTGGGCATCGACTGTTTGATCCAGCCGGCACATGTCTCGACGTATGGATACTGATGTGTGGTTGCCGAGAAGGCAACCAAGCCTGGTGAGATCACCTCAACCTTTTGCAGGAACTGATCTTCGGTAGGCACGCCCTGAAGATAGATCAACGCAGTCTCGTGCCCAGCCTGCTTCAAGACACCGGAGAGGTAGCCCAGCCCATGATAGTATTTGCGCGCACCATAGTGCTCAACGCCACCGATATCCGGGTAGACCAGACAGACCCTCATGCTTCCCTACTTCCAGATCAAGGGCAGGTAGATGTACCGACTCGTACCAGTTGGCCATGGAGTCCGGCTTTGGGTAGGTGTTGCTGTTGGCCCCGGTGAAGTTGCTGTGGGTGTGGCGCTGAGCGTTGCCGTCGGCGTGCGGGTGGGGGTCGGTGTGGCCGTGGCCAACGTGTAGACCACCTCCAGTTTGGGACGCCAGTCTACGTTTGCGGATTCGGAGGAAGCAAGTCGCCAGCGGTCCGCGCCAGAGCCCACCTCCGGACCCGCGATTAGCATGCCTTCATTAGGCAGCACACCTGTCAGCCAATCCTCCACCATGGGCTTCAGGTTGAATATGCAGAACTCCCCCGGCTCAGCATATGCCTCAACTATGGACATTGGGTCATAATCCATACCTGCATCTTGTGCTCCTGGGACCGCCCATACTTGATCCTGCGCTGCCAACTGCCACGTTGCTTCAGTGTCCACCCAGCGCCGCAGCAGGCGGTATAGGCTGACCCCTATGGTGTCTCTACCACTGGCTAGATAGAGCTTGAGATGCGCTTTCTTGATGACCGCTTGTGGAGGGATCGCACTCAGATCAAACTTCAGCAACGCCACTGAACTACGACCGTAATTGATGACCAACTCTCCGCTGTGCCCATAGTTGACGTCATCATAGGCATCGATGTAAGTGTCGTGGCTCCCATTGTAGCCGGGCCCTTGCTGCAAGACAGCAGTCACGAACTCTGGTGGCTCAAAGGCGTAGATCTGGTACTGATGATGCACTAGTTTCAAGCGGTCTCGCGGTAGAGAGAACAGCAAGCGACCATCACTAGGCGACACTGTCAAGACGTCAAAGTCACCTGTGGCCACATCATAGTCCTCGACGGTGTAGGTCGCGTTGGGGTCAAGGCCCGCACTACGCAGATCGAACGTGACATCCACAGGGAGGTTGCCGTCGCTAAAAGCTCGCTCATCCCAGACAGTGGCCGAAATCACTCGCGTCGCCAGGTCAGCGCTGGCCTCCACGTTACTGTAGCCCTCAGCCCAGTTTCCGTGCCAATCCTTCTGCAGGATGTGCACCCAGTAGTAATCCTTGCTCTCATCGGCCCGGATCGTGATATCTGCAGGGTTCTCATTCAGCCTGAAATCATCCATCCAGTCGAGGCCCTCCCAACTTGACAGCGAGTCCAAATGACCACCGTCGTGCCAGACGGACAGCTTGTTGTGCGCTTCCGGCTCGTAAAAGTCGCGCATGTATTCGTAGAAACTCCAAGATTGCTCAAAGGGAACCCGGTCATCGGCTCGCCCATGCACGATCGCCATGGGGACATGTTTCAAGTTCTTGACCATGTGGAGAGCGGAGCGCCGCTTCCACTCAAAGGGACACATGTATGGTCCGACAAAGTTGCACCCAATGTCGGTGATGAGACCGTTGTGGACGGCGGGTCTCTGCGTCACCCAGGCTTTGAGATCGGTCGGACCGGCCCAGTCTACGACTGCAGCAAACCGGTGCGGATACTTGGCGGCTACGGTGGCGGCTATGCCACCACCGACTGAGAAGCCACTGAGATAGATCCGGGAGCGGTCCACGTTCAAGGCAGGATTGTCGAGCAAGGCGTCAAGTGCAT
>JBFEPU010000017.1:0-18331 GCA_041549915.1 Anaerolineae bacterium
AATACACATGCAAAGCGGAGCCGAGATCTCTCGGCTCCGCTCTGTCATCTGCAATCGCGCATCAATTCTGCGGAACTAGCTCTCTGGTGATTCCTCGTCCCCTTCGGTAGGCGTTTCCTCAGACGGGAATGGGTCCACCTCATCTCCAGCCATCACGCTCTTCCCGCGGAACATCCCTCCTTCGTCAATCAGCAGCGAGGTCACCTTAATCTCACCCCAGACGCGCCCCGTAGGCAGGATCTCTAGCCGCCCCGTGGCAGCGATGGTTCCCTTGACTGCTCCCCATACCTGGACATTGTCGGCTGTGATTTCGGCGACAACCTTGGCCGCCTCTCCGACGATCACGTTTCCCTTGGTCTCGATAGAGCCGTCAAAGTAGCCGTCAATGCGTACATTGCCGTCAGATTTCAGATGCCCTTGAAAGCTGGCACTCGGCCCCAGCACATTCTCTATTTTGCCCTCAAAAGGGACAAAAGCGCGTTCCTTTCCGAACAATTACTCCTCCACAGAGGACGGCACGTCGGTATCGATATACTTTAGCGGGTCAACCGGCGTGTCGTTCAAACGGATTTCATAGTGCAGGTGAGGCCCGCTGGAACGCCCGGAGTTGCCTGACACGGAAACGACATCACCCGCCTCCACCTTGTCGCCCCTGTCCAACAGCAGCTTGGAATTGTGGCCATAGATAGTCGTAAAGCCCATCTCGTGCTCGAGCTCAATCGTCCAACCATATCCTGGCTGCCAACCGGACTTGGTGACGACCCCATCCTTGGTGGCATGAACCTCATCGTACCAGACTTGAATGTCCAGGCCCTTGTGGAACTCCAGTCTGCCCCACATAGTACGATATCCGAACTTGGAACTAATGCGGCGGACCTTTGTAGGCCACAGATGCGGAGCCGCAGCCAGAAGGCGCAGCTGTTTCTCCAGATCCGCATGTGTGCTGCGTTTGTCGGGCTCGATCTTCTCTAGACGAAGGAGCACCTCATCACGCAGATCCACCAATCCGCGTAGGGTACTGGGTAGTGTCACCTGCATCCCAAGCACGTCTTCGACGCTTTCCATGGCCACAGCCATGCCTGCTTCGGAGAGCCGCTGGCCGGTGCGACCTCCTCTGAAATCAAAGCCGATGGCAGAAACCCCAGTATCGCGTGGAATACCTGCATATGAGTATGAGGGGTCAGGGGTGTATCCCGTTGGCGTAGGTACGGGCGTGTTTGTGGGCGTGGGGAGTCCAAGCAGCTTCTTGATATCCTCACTTAAAGCATTGACACCGCCCAATTCAGCCTGGAAATCCTCCACCTGCTGCGACAGGCCGAGTACCTCTTCCTGCTGGGTGAGTATGGTAGTCCGCATCTCGCGCTCACGGATCTGTTGAACCTGCTTGTCCTGCGACAGCTCGCTGATCTGTTGGCTCAGGCGATGGGTGCGTACAGCCAGAAAGCCTACGCCGGCGAACAGGACCAGGATCAGCAGAAGAGCCACGGGCAGCAACCAGGTGGGTATGCGGAAGCTGACGGGCGCTTGATCGGAGTGCGGTACCACGATCAGCGTCAGAGGTTGTCTTCCCTTTTTTCGGGGCACTCTAGCGTATCCTCCAAGTTGTGGTTAAAACGGGTTGATACGACCGATCTAGCGCCCAGCTCTGGGTTGAGGGAAAACAAGATAATGGACAAAAAAGCCGAAATCTGGGCCGGTGCCATCAGTCGTTGGCGCATCGAGCGGCTTCCAATGAGCGCGAATACGCTCGAAAGCCAGATATATCGTCAACTGTCTGTCACCAGGGATCTGTCTGTTTATGCGGGCGATATCTTACCCAAAATATGCGCATAGGTCAAATTGAAGGAATCGCAATTGTATGCTATATTTCGCCCATGACAAAGCTGCTGGTGGCCACGAACAATGCGGGCAAGAAACGCGAATATGATCGATTGCTGGCACTGCAGCAGCTGCAACTCTGCTCCCCGCAGGATCTACAACTCTCGGTCACTGTGCGAGAAAGTGGAGCCACCTACGCCGAGAATGCCCGCATCAAAGCGCTGGGTTATCTGCAGGCCAGCGGCCTGCCGACGCTGGCCGATGACTCTGGTCTGGAGGTAGATGCGCTGGGTGGTGAGCCCGGCCCGCGTTCGGCCCGCTATGCTGGCCCGGGAAGTGGTGACGCGGACCGCTACCGCTTGCTGCTGCAGAGGCTCGAGGGAGTGCCATGGGAGCACCGTACTGCCCGCTTTCGCTGCGTGGTTGTACTGGCTGTGCCCGGCGGCGAGATCCATACCACGGAGGGCACCTGCGAAGGGATCATCGCCTTCGAGCCAAGAGGAGACCACGGGTTTGGGTATGACCCGGTTTTCTATCTGCCCCAACACAGGCAGACAATGGCCCAATTGCCTCCCAAAGTCAAGAACCGCATCAGCCACCGTGCCGTTGCCGTACAGAGGATGCTGCCCATACTGGCCCGCACCTTGGTTGAAGCGGACGCCACGGCTGAGGGGTACTAGTGGGCCAACTCGTCTCTCTCGCTGAAGCGAGCCTCGTGCGCCAAGGGCTGCGCCAGAAGGGCAAGAGAGTGGTGCTCACCAATGGTATCTTCGACCTCTTGCACGTCGGGCATGTACGTTATCTGCAGGCAGCAGGCAGGTTGGGTCAGGCTCTGTTTGTCGGTCTGAACAGCGATTCATCCACTCGAATGCTGAAGGGTCCCCACAGACCGCTGACGCCACAGGCGGAACGCGCTGAAGTGCTGTGCGCGCTCGGCTGTGTCGACTATGTGATCATCTTTGACGAACCCACTGCACAAAGTCTGGTTGAAATGTTACAGCCAGACATATACGCGAAGGGTGGGGACTATGCTGCCGAGGTTGTGGACAGTGGCATCTCGACGGCTGCCTCCCGCGGAGAGCCTAGAGCTCTACCTGAAGCCCCTGTCGTCGAACGCTACGGTGGCCACGTGGTGATCCTGCCGTACACAACGGGGCACTCCACAACCGAGATCGTTGAGCGCCTGATCAGAGAAAGTGAGTGCCACCCCGAAGCATGAGGTCGCTGGCAACGCCCAATCACCCAGCCACACAGATCAGCAGCAATCCACATTCCGCTTCGCCATCTTCCGGGCGAGACATGGCCTCGCCGTCTTCGGGGCGGGGGATCGCGCGGGCGGCGACCATCGTCTCATTGGGCAATATCGCCAGCCGCATCTTTGGCCTGATACGCGACAACCGCAACGCCTACTTCTTTGGAGCCACTGGCTCGATGAGTGCCTTCGAAGCGGCCTCTTTGGTGCCCAAGAACATCTACGAGCTGCTGGTGGGAGGCATGGTGAGTGCCGCTCTGGTTCCGGTCTTTAGTGAATATGCCGCTGACCGAGATCCGGAGGAACTGTGGCACCTGGCTAGCATCGTGCTGAGCCTGGTGGTGGTCGTTCTGGGTGGGTTCTTGCTTTTGGCTGAGCTGGGAGCTGCGCTGCTCACCCGCGCGCTGGTAGGAGGCTTCGATGTTCAGCTGCAAGCTCTCACCACCACGCTAATCCGCATTATTACGCCCGCAGTCATCTTCTTTGGATTGTCAGGAATTCTGACTGCTGTCCTCTATGCGCAGCAGGTCTTTACCCATCCCGCAATCGGCGCTGCCGTGTTCAACCTGGGTGGCATCCTCGCCACGCAGTTGTTGGCGCGGCGCATTGGGGTAGCAAGCCTCACTCTGGGCATCGTGCTGGGTGCTTTTCTGCAGATGGTCGTGCAGCTCCCCGGCCTGCGCGGCGCCCGGCTTCGCTTCCAACTGGACTGGCGACATCCTGCCCTGCGGCGCATCGTCATTCTCTACGTGCCGGTGGTCCTCAGTCTGATCATCAGTCAGATCGGCATTGTCATCGATCGTAACCTGGCATCGCGCGTCGGTGAGCAGACCATCGCTTGGATGGCTGCTGCCACACGATTGCGGGAATTCCCCTTGGGGCTTGTCTCCACCGCGGTGTCCATGGCGGTGCTGCCGGCGCTCTCGCGCCTAGACCTCACGAGCGGCGGTCGGGAGTTCAAGGCGACGCTGGCCCTGGGGTTGCGCTTGGTCCTGGTGTTGATCATCCCGGCGACGGTGGGTCTCTTTGTGTTGAGCGGCCCCATCATCTCGCTGATCTTTCAGCACGGTGAGTTCACGCCGTTTGACACCGCTCAGACGGCCAGGGCGCTCGTTTGCTACCTGTTGGGGACGCCGTTCGCCGCCATAGATCTGTTGTTGATCTTTGCCTTTTACTCGCAGAAGGACACAACGACGCCCGTTGTCGTGGGTATCATAAGTGTGTTCATCTACCTGGCGGCAGCTCCCACGCTTGCCTTCGTCTTGGGCCTCGGCATGGTCGGCTTGGTGCTGGCCAATTCGATCCAGTTGACCAGCCATGCCGTGATCATGTTGTGGTTGCTGCGAAGGCGTGTCGGTACCTTTGCACGAGAGCAGCTGGCAGTGGCCGTTGGCAAGGTCGCATTGGCCTCTACTGTGATGGGCGTTGCAGTCTACCTGAGCCTCAATGCGCTACGCATGGTGGCCTCTGGGAATGGACTGCTGACCAGGGCCATGCTCGTTGTCGTCGCTGGTGCGATCGGGCTGCTTGTCTATGCACTCGGCGTAACCCGGTTGGGCGTCCAGGAAGCGAATCTGGTGATGAGTATGCTGCGCAGGCGCGGTGGTCGGGGGCCGGTGGCTCGGGACGTTTGACTCCCTGACTAGATGCACTATAATCCTGCCAGTCTTCAACCAGCCCAGCTGAAAAGGAGTCACCAGGACCACTCATGGCCAAGAAAACCAGGAGATCGCGCCGCAAGCGAAAGGCAACACCGACGCCAGTCGTCAGGCAAAGACCACAGCCCGCTTTAGTCCAGGAGGTCTCTGCCGAGCCGGGGCTAGATCTGGCTCAGGAATACGCATATGTGTTCACTGACCTGAGGAGGATCGCTGTCATTGCAGCAGTGATGTTTGCACTGCTGTTCGCGCTGGCCTTTGCGCTGCGCTAGGCGCGACTGCTAACTGATCCATAGAAGAGCCCCGGGCCCTCATAGAGACCGGAGCTGCACACCAACGGGGACATGACCACATGTCCCCGGTTTTGGTTTCACGGCTGGACCACCGGGCTACGTAGCCAGTTGCTCCTCTCCCGACACTTCACGTGTCATCCCTCGCTGTACAACTTGCAGGACGACGACGCGCAGCAAAAAGTGCAGCGCGAAGCACAACCACAGGTTCTCAACAAAGACGTACAGGGTTGCGGTCACCACAGCGATCGAGCCCGTCAACACGATGTCTTCGCGAAAGCCAGGCAGGCTGAGCTCGTGCCGCGTGCGCGCGTTCAGCAGACCGGCCGCTACCACGGTGGCCAGCCCGAGGTGGACGCCGAAATATGGACCGGCCAGCATCCGCATCGGGCTGCGGCACAGAGCCCACCAGGATTCTAGGAAGATGGCTTCGCGCAGAGCAAAAGCCCAACCCCACGGCTGTGTCAGCCAGGAGGTCTGCGGCATCACCGGGGCACGGCCAACCAACCGGAGCGACTGCCACCACAGCAGCACAAAGAGAAGCGAGCTTACAAGTCCGATGGCGACAGTCCAGCCCGTCCCGCTGATCCAATCGAGGTTGGCCAGGCCAAGGTCAAGCGGACTGGCCCATCCCCAATACAGCACCAGGTAGGGACCAACGAGATAGTAGAGCAGACGGAGCACTTGGTCGAGGAACAGCTTCCTGGCCCACGGCTTGACAAAGGCAACGGCCTGCCCGAGGCGATCCGACCTCTGCGTTCTCAGTGCCCACGCCACATTGTTGCCCAGGACGTACAGCGCCAGGTATCCGGTCACTGCCAGCAGCAGACGCAGCGGGTAGTTTGGTGTGATCACTGCTGTGCCCTCTCCAAGCTAGATCCGCTATCCATGGGGGAGGCAAAAGAAAAAGTGGGCGCGACAGGACTCGAACCTGTGACCTCACGGATGTGAACCGTGCGCTCTAACCAGCTGAGCTACGCACCCATCAACGAGTGCATTATAGCCATCAAGGCCGCTTCTGCCAAATGCCGCCGCTTGCTCAAGAGGTAGGCTGCGGTTGGGGGGAGGGTGCGGCAGCCGCTGTGGGTGTAGGTGCCACCGTGGTTGGGCTCGGCAATGGCGCAGCCAGTGTGGGCGTTGCCGTGGGCCGCACGCGCCGCTGCGGGCCGGGCAAGACAATGAGCAGCGTGCCGCAGATCATGCTCAGTACGACCAGCAAGCTTAGAACCCAGAACAGCGTCCCTCCGACTCCTCTTCGTGAACGACCCACCTCCTACCTCCCCATCCTATTGCTCTTGACAAGATTGCAGACCCTGCAAGGCAGGTTCCGCGTATGGATCAATCGCCAGAGCCTCCTCCAGCCACGGCCGGCCCTGTTCGCAGTCGCCTATGTAGACATAGGACAAGCCCAGTTCGTAATAGAACTCGACAGCGGATGCGCCCAGCGAGATGGCCTTCTCAAACTGCGGGATGGCGTCTTCGTACCTCCGCTGCACATAGTAGCACCAGCCCAGGTGCCCATAGGCATTCGCAAACTCGGGATCCACCTCCGTGGCTTTTCTGAACTGGGCGATCGCCAGCTCGAAATCCTGTTGCCCGTAGTAGGCCAGGCCCACGCTGTCGTAGGTCGTGGGGTCATCTGGGTCCACCTCGGTGCCTTTCAGGAACTGCTCGACAGCCCCGTCGGAGTCGCCAAGCGCCTGATACGTACGACCAAGGCTCAGGTACAAGTAGGCCAGGTTGGGCTGCAAGGCAATGGCCTCGGTGTACGCGGCGATGGCGGCATCATAGTCGCCGAATTTCTCCATAACGTATCCCAAGTTGCGATGTGCGTAGGAATTGCCTGCATCCAGCGATATCGCCTTCTCAGCCGTCTGCAGCGCTCGCTCCAGTCGCCCCTTGTCGGCGTAGGCCTCAGCCAGATAGGCGTGGGCTGTAGCGTAGGTCGGATCGAGGTCTATGGCCTTAAGACAGGCCTCGATGGCCACATCATAGTCCCCGTACCAGTCCAGCACCATGCACAGGATGGCCTGGTTCTCAGCACTCTCCGAATCGATCTCCACGGCCCGCTGTGCTGTTCGCAACCCTTCGGCCAGACGCCCCCGCAAGGTGAGCAACCGTCCCAGGCGAGCATAGGGTGTTGCGTGGCTCGGATCCAGTTCAATCGCCTGGCGATACTCGCTCATTGCATCGTTGATTTTGCCCTGCTCGAAGAGGCGATCCCCTCTGGCGACGCGTTCCTGGCTGCTGATCTGCGTGGGGGTCGGCGTGAGTGGCTGCCGACCCCGTAAGCTCCAGGACCCCAGCTCCAGACCCTGGGTGCGCAAGTACCAAACGGCACCTGCTGCTACCAGAATGAACAGCAAAAGCCACGGCCAGCGGCGACGGCGTCTGGTGGTAGGTCCGATGTACATGCGGATACGTCTCTGTACGCTTACTAGGCAGTCAGTTCTTCGTGGGAGCTGGCTGCAGGGCTATCAACCCCAATCGGTCCAGAAGGCGAAAGTGCTTGACCAGCAACTCCACGTTGCGTTTCCCGGTCTCCAGCTCTACAAGGTCTGTGATGTCCGCTACCGTGCGCCTCCCGTCCACCCAGTAGTTGGCGACGGTGCTCAACGCATAGTACAAGCGGATGTGCTCTTTCTGCCACGCGCGGGCCTCTTCCCTCTCCTGTGCCGTCAGTCTGTGCATGCGCAAATGTGGGCTCACCGGCCCACGGAACAGGCGGGACGGCACCATTGCCTGCGCCTGCTGCCCCCACTCGTCTGGCTCTCTCGCAGGTGGGCGGGGGATCTCCTCCAAGCCCAGATGCCGTGCCTGGCCAAGCAGAGCCTGGCGCCCGAGGTCCAGCTCCTGGCTCGCAGCGTGATCCACTTCCTGGCACAGGTCGGTGATCCGTTGTCCCTCTTGCGGCGCCAGACGCAGAAGCGAACGAATGGCTTCGCGCTGTCTGTCAGCGGCGAACTGTACCTTGCGCTCCATGCCCGCTGCCGCCTGGGCCAACTCCTCATCGTTCTCCGTGGCGAGTGCGTCGGTCAGTACATCCTGCACGCTGCGCGCCAACCGGGCGCGGAACTTGGCCATCATCTCCCGCCCCAGCCACGCCGCTTCGCGCGGTCCAGCGCTCGCCACAAAGTAGGTGTAGGTTGTTGCCAGCGCACCCAGCATGCCGAGCATCTGCGGATCGACCTTTTCCAGGGTGTCCTCAGACGTGTGCCAGAACTTGTCCGGCCACTGAATCAACATCGGAGTGGGAACGCCCACCGAGGGATCAGACAGGATATAGTGATCACTGCCACCCGAAAACGGCGTCACGGTGTGGCGGAACAGCGGAAAGGACGCGGAACCGCCCGGGTTCTGCGCGCCGTCTATCCACTCCTCCCGCAGTCGCTCCAGCAGATCGCCGGCAAAGGAAGGCAAAGCAGCCGGCGTGTACTCTACAATGAACACACTGCCGCAAAGATCCTGGTTCTGTCCCACCATATCCAGGTTGATGCCAGCCACCATCTGTGGGATTCGCTCCTCGTAGGTGGCCAGGTAGGCGTAAGTGCCCGTCATCTCCGGGACGAGGAGCAGGCGGATACTGCGTCTGGGCCGTGGCAGCTGGCCACCTTCTATCAGATGCTGAAGTGTGCGTGCCAGTTCCAGCCCCGCTGCGCTGCCGGAGGCATTGTCGTTGGCCGACGGCTGCGGATGGCACAGGTGAGCGACAACGACGACTTCTTCGTCCGTCTCGCCTGGGATGCGGCCCGAGACCACTTCGATCCGTCCATCGTAGAAGCGGCTGACAACCTTGGCCCGGACGCGAATGGGCGGCTTGCCGTCTTGCGCCTGCCCCCGGATCAGCTTGCGTAGATCATCCCCCTGGCGCGGGGACAGCACAAAGCCAAAGCATTTCTTCTGTCCCGGTCGCCTCCACCAGAACGACTTGTATTCGATGACGTCGGGCATGTCGATGCGTTGGCGGACTTGGGGCAGCTCCCGCATGCCATCGAAGAGGATACCGGCGGCGCCGTGCTCATCAACCGCCAACTCCCGCACGCGATCCAGATCGCCTTTGGTCAGGACGACCTTGCCCTGCAGCTCCAGCCCTTCATACTCCGGCTCTTCCTCGCCATCCTCGAGCAGGACCACCTCACACTCCAAATCATCAACCGCTATGCTGCGCTGGATCAGCGAGCACCTGATCTCATGAGCATCGGCGAGTTTCCTGGCCTTGTCGGCAGGCTCGATCAGGTGCAGAGTCGCCTCCGTGGCCTCCCACTCCTGAAACATGGGCGCAGCCCAGTAGCTCGTCTTTTCATCTGCGGGGAAGGCCAGCACTTCTGCCTGGACACCGAAGGCAGCCAGAAGGTCCTGGCAGCTCCGTGCAGCAGCACGGAACCCCGGGCTGGCCTGTATGCGGTGGTAGGCACTGATCTGCGCCACATACTGCTTGGCCCGTAGACCGGAGTACTCCTCGGTGATGGCTTTCTGCATCTCCTTGAACATCCGCTGTCCTCTAGCCAAAGTTGGGCGGTATTATAACATAGCCACAGTGCAGCCACAAGGAAGCTTCGCTTGGCGGCAGCTGGTCTGCAGTGTGATCAGTAGATGGACCGGGCGTCGCTTTCTGTCGCTCAGCTGATCGAAATCTGCGAGCCAGTCGGCGTCTTGTACACATTGATGCGCACGGGGAAGGCGTCCTTCAGTTCTTCGATGTGGGTGATGACAACGATACGTGCAAAGTCGTCTTTGATCGAGTTGATGGCTTCCACCAGTTTCTGCCGTCCATCTGCATCCTGCGTGCCAAAACCCTCGTCGATGATCAGCGTCTCCAGCTGTGCGCCCGCCCGCCGCGCCAGCAGTTTGCTCAGGGCGATGCGGATGGCCAGGTTGATACGAAAGGACTCGCCCCCGGAGTACATTTCGTAGCTGCGTGAGCCGTGCTCATCTGAGATCTTGATATCCAGCGTCTCGATAGTGCTGCCGGCCTTGGTGTCGCGTTGTGTATCAAAGTGCACGCTCATGCGCCCGTCAGTCATGCGACTCAGAAGCTTATTGGCCTCGTCTTCCAACTCCGGGATGACGGTTTCGATGATCAGCGCCTGCACGCCTCTCTTGCCAAGCGCCTCCCGTAGCTCTTCGTACAGGCTTCGCTCCTCCGTCAGGGATTTGCGCTGTTTGGCTCTCTCCTGCCGCTCTCCTGCCAGGTGTTGGCAATAGTCGAGCTTCTGCTGTGCCGCGCCTACCACCTGGCGCGCATGTCCTTCTCTCTGTCGCAGCTCGTCGTTTGCCTGCTGCTGGGCCTGCAGCTCGTGAGCCAGCTCGTCCAGGCCAGCCAGAGCGGCAGACAGTTCGGCGTGGCGCTGTCTGTCCGTCTCCAGCGCAGCCGAGACCTGCTCTCGGTTTTTCATCCACTGTTGCTGATGCTCGCGCAGTTGGGTCAATGCCTGCTCGGCTGTGTCTAGCGCTGTCTTGTCCGTCTCGAAATGCCCCAGGGCTTCCAGGTCCCGCCGCGCTTGCTCGTGCGTGCCGCTGTCATAGCCCAAGGCAGCGGTGCGTGTATCGACCGCTGCTAGCTGCTTCTGTTCCTCTGGGGCAAAGTCGCCGCGGTCCAGCTGTTGCTGCACCGAGTCCATGAGCTCTCGCTGTGCCTCCAGACTCGTGGCTGCCTCCTCCGCTTCGCTGATGGCTCTGGACAACTGCGCCTCGCGCCCTTGCAGGGCCGGCGATCGTTTCAGTTCGCGCCCCAGTGCCTCCAACTCCGACTCCAGTTTGGCTCTCTCGCTGGCGATTTCCTTTACTCTGTCCGAGTTGTGGCGGTGTCGATCACCGTGCTCTCGACCCTCCTCTGCCAACTGTGCGAGGAGACGCTCGCGGTCATCCTGGCTCAGACTCTGTTGGCAAAGTGGGCAGGTTGCCGTCGGTTCCTGTAGCTGCTTGAGATCCTCCTGCAGGGCCGTCATCTTTGCCCGCAACTCCTCGTTCAGGGCGTCCAGTGTGGAACTCTCGCTGGACAATTCTGTCATGGACTGCTTGTGTGCTTCCCATTTCGTCTGCAAAGCGGCCAGTTCTTGCAGTTCCTCCAACACCTTCGCGTGTTCAGCCTGCAGCGTCGCACGCTGCTCAACCAGCCTCTCCAAGTCGGCGACTTTCTCGGCAATGACGTGTTTCTTGAGTTCGAGGCCTTTTTTAGCCTCAGCGATCGTCTTCTCGAGACGCGCTGATTCCTCCCTCAAGGTCATCAGCTGCGAGAGTCTGTTGCCGTACTCTGTCTCCCGCTTGCGTGTTTGCAGGAGGCGCGCGTGCCCTGTCTCGATTTCCTCTCGACGTTGTAGGACAGATTCATAGGACGCCAGCCGATCCCCTTGAGCCGCGATCTGGCCATCGAGGTCCTTTAGCTGGGCTTCTGCCCTCTCAATGCGCTTGCTCACGTCCCCCAGTTGGGCCTTCTGGGCCTCGAGAGTCTTGACCTTGTCACGCATCTCCCGCAGGTTGGTCTGCATTTCTTGGGACTGCGTGCTTAGTTGGGTCAGTTCTGCCTGAGCCTCTTGGAGCTCCTTTTCATACTCCGGGCGGTGCTCCAGCTCACGTTCGATCTCTTGTATGCGAGCCTGCACCTCCCGCTCAGCCACTTCTTTCTCCTTGGCCAGCTCTTTCGCCCGTTGCTCATACTCGTCGTACTGCGATAGGCCGAGGATATCTGCCAGGATGCGTTTGCGTTCCGCTGGTGGCTTTACCGTGAATTCATCGGCTCGTCCCTGGAGCAACAGCGCTGAGTTTATGAAGGTGTGATAGTCCAAGTGCAGGGCATTGTTGATCCTGGACTGGGTCTCTCGCTGCGTGCTGGCCGTGTAGGGCCGGAAATCCCCGTTACTCTTCAACTGGAGCTCAAGAGCCCCCCGGCTGCGGGGGCCAAGCTGGCGTTTGCGGATCACCCGGTACTGCTGTTCGCCTAGGAGGAATTCGAACTCCACCTCCATCTCCTGCGCACCCATGCGGACGAGTTCGTCTTCATTGCGCGCGCGTGCTCGGCCCCACAGTGCCCAGGTGATAGCATCTAGGATAGCGGATTTCCCGTGGCCATTATCGCCAGCCAAACAGGCCAGGTGGATCCCACGAAAGTCCAGGGGATCTGGATCGCGGTAGCACATAAAGTTCTGCAGCCGCAGTCTCACTGGAATCATGATCCCTTCACCATACCTTCCAGAATGCAACCCACTCGTGCCCACAAACCGCTTCCGCAGTGACCGCAGGCATTCAACCGTCCAGGCTTGTTGGGTGATAATACCACAGGCAGCGCATCGCCGCCAAGGAGGTATCACTCCTGCAGCAGGGATTTCCCAAGTCGTTCGATGGGCCCTTTTTATGTCATCCTGAGCGCAGTGAAGGATCGCAGCGTGTCGACAAAGACATTCTCACCTGCACTGGCAGCGCAGGTGCCAGTGTCCCCTCGTCCAGAGTCAAGCGTGTGTACTTTACTGTTGCTTATGGAAGAGCCATGGATCCCGGCCACGGGGTCTGCAAACAGGAGTTCACGCGGCATCACGTGCTGCACACGTGATGCGATAGAGTGCCATTTTGCGTGCGTGGTACTGTGTCCTATACTTTTGATAGCAGGTGACAGGCATGGAAGGGGTCGAGGGGCTTGTCCAACAACTGAAACAGTACGCACCTGACGCCGATGTGGCCCTTGTGCAGCGTGCTTACGAGTTCGCAGCGCGGGCCCATGACGGGCAGACACGGAAATCTGGCGAACCCTATGTGACCCATTCTGTTGCAGTAGCACAGATCCTGGCAGATCTACAACTAGATGCGACGCCGCTGGCGGCTGCTTTGCTCCATGACGTACCAGAAGACACTACGCTGACCTTGGATGACCTCCAGACCGAGTTTGGCGCTGAGGTAGCGAGACTGGTCGATGGCGTGACCAAGCTGGAACGTCTGAGAGAACTGAGCCATAGTCGCCAGGGTAGATGGGCTGAGACACAGGCGGAGAATCTGCGCAAGATCTTCCTGGCTACCGTTGACGACATCCGGGTGATCATGATCAAGCTGGCTGACCGCCTGCACAACCTGCGCACCCTGTCGTCTATGCCGCCTGAGAAACAGAAGCGGATTGCCCAGGAAACCTTGGATGTCTACGCGCCGCTGGCCAACCGCCTCGGCATATGGGAGTTAAAGTGGCAGTTGGAGGACCTGGCTCTTCAGTACCTTGAACCGCAGGTCTATCAAGAGATAGCGGACCTGTTGGCCGAAAAGCGCCGCGAACGCGAAGAGTACATCGATCGTGTGATTGGTGTGCTGTGTCAGCGGCTGGACGAAGAAGGCCTCGAGGCTGAGGTGACAGGACGCCCCAAGCACCTCTACAGCATCTACCGCAAGATGAGAGAGAAGAACCGCTACTTTGAAGAAATCTACGATGTGCGCGGGGTGCGCATCCTGGTGGAAGAGATCAAGGATTGCTACGCGGCATTGGGGATCATTCACAGCATGTGGCGGCCAATCCCCGGTCAGTTTGATGACTACATCGCTTCGCCCAAGGACAACCTGTACCAATCCCTGCACACGGCCGTGATCGGGCCGGAGGGCCGGCCACTGGAGATACAGATTCGCACCTGGGAGATGCACCGTGTAGCGGACTATGGTATCGCTGCTCACTGGCGCTACAAAGAGCATATTAGGCGCGATGTCGATCTGGAAGCAAAGATTGCCTGGCTGCGTCAGGTATCGGACTGGCGTCAGGAGGTGAGGGATGCCAGCCAGTTTGTAGAGTCCTTGAAAAGCGACGTTCTTCCGGAACGAGTCTACGTCTTCACTCCCAAGGGCGACATCGTCGACCTGCCGCAGGGGGCGACACCGGTCGATCTTGCCTACTACATCCACACGGAGATAGGGCACCGTTGCCGTGGCGCAAAGGTGAACGGCCGTCTGGTACCACTGGACTATCAATTGCATACCGGCGAGCAGATAGATATCCTTACCGCAAAAAAGGGCGCCCCCAGCCGCGACTGGCTGAACCCACAGCGGGGGTATATCAACACCGCGCGGGCACGCCAAAAAGTCCGGCAATGGTTCAGACAGCAAGAACGTGGCGAGAATGTCGCCCAGGGTCGTGACATGCTGGAAAAGGAGCTGCGCCGACTTGGCCTGGAAGAGAGGCCCTATGAACAGATCGCCAAGCTCTTCAAATACCAGAATGTGGAGACATTCCTTGCCGCCGTAGGGTACGGCGACATTTCCCCTCAACAGATTGCCACCAAGCTGGCGGAGATCTCCCCCGAGCCCTTGTTCTTTCCCGAGGCGGTGCTACCTCCACCATCTGTGATTGGCATTCAGGTGAAGGGAGTCGGTGACCTGCTCACCCGTCTGGGGAGGTGCTGCAATCCTGTTCCAGGGGATCCGATCATCGGCTATATTACGAGAGGCACCGGAATCACGGTACACCGCCGCGACTGCCCTAACGTCCAGAGTCTGGACACAGAGCGCTTTGTCGACGTAGAATGGGGAATCACACGCCAGGCATATCCAGTAAACATTCGCATAGAGGCCTTTGACCGAGCTGGCCTCCTGCGCGACATCGCCACGATCGTCGCCGATGAGGGTATCAGCATGAGTGCCGTCAATGTGTCCACACATGACGACAACACCGCCACCATCCAGGCGACACTGGAGATAGGTGGTATCGAGCAATTGCGCAACGTCCTGAGCAAGTTGGAAGAGTCCCGCGATGTGCTGGACGTTCGGCGGGAAAAGGGCTGAGTCCAACGACGAGAGCCCCAACCCACAGGGGGTTGAGGCTCTTTCTGCGTTGCAGCGCTTGGGGTCGTTCCAAGTGCCTATCCGGAAACTCAGCTGAGGCGGCTCCCACGCCGCCGGACACTTGCACCGGCGCTGCGCTCTGGCGCAAGTGCAGGTGTTGCCGGGCATGGGAGCCCGGCCAGCTGTCTTGGGATAGGTACTAAGTCAGCGGAGGTATATTGTCCGACGACCAAAAGCGTTCCACTGCATCGGATTGCTTCTGTTCTGCTAGCCAGTCCAGGAGTGCGGAGGCTCGCCTCTGCTCGAGGGTCGCTTCGTCCAGCGCGTGGTTGGGATCCCGTTCGAGAACCTGGATGATGTGATACCCGAAGGTTGTCTCTACAGGTTCGCTCGTCTCTCCCGGCTGCAGGCCAAACGCCACCTCTTCGAACTCGGAGACCATCTGTCCTCGTGGGAACCATCCCAGGTCCCCGTCTTCGCTGCCGGGGTCTTGCGAGAGCTCGTTTGCCAAAGCGGCGAAATCCTCGCCTGCTTCAAGCCTTTCAAGCACCCCCTGAGCCTCTTCCTCAGTTTCCACCAGGATGTGGCGAGCGCGAACCTGTTCGTCGGTCGTGGGCAGTTCCTCTGCAAGTGACTCTTGGAGCTTCTGCTGATACAGGCTCAATTCAAACAGATTGCGAAAGGCTGTCTCACTGAACCCTGCGTTATTGCGCAGAGCCAACACGTACTCGCTGTAGTTCTTCTGGAATTGCTCTTCTGTCATCGGCGGCGTGGTGGGCACAGGAGTGACTGTTATGGCCGTGGTGGGTGTGATCGGTGTCGCCGTGGGCGTGGGCGTCGGCGGATTGCGTTCGTAGCCAAACTGCCGTTCGATTTCCTCCTGTATCTCCCCATCGGTGACGGTTATGCCCAGCTTGACAGCCTCCTGCCGAACCAACTCCGCATCAATCATGTCTTCAAGAACCTGCGTAGGCAGGACCAGTTGTTGGCTCTGCAGCTGCTGTATTTGCTGTTGGAGATACTGTACCAAGAATTGTTGCGCTTCCACGGTAGGATCAATGCTCGAGAGCTGGGCTTGTAGCACAGCTATCTGGTTGCCCAGGTCAAAACGCCGATACTGCACCATTGCCTGATAGTCGCGCGTGGAGATCGGCTGACCATTGATCACGGCAACAGGAGAGGATGGCTTGACGATGTACTCCTGGTAGAAGCCATAGCCCAGCACCATGATCACTGCGGCAGCGGTCACACCAAAGATGGCATACACCATCCTTTTCTGCCGCTCTTCGCGTTCTTTCCGGGATAGCTGCTTCTTGGTGATGGGCTGTGTTTGCTTGGATCTCTTTGCCATGCACTTGCCTCGAAGTTGTGGTTGCCCAAGAAGGCAGGCCTTCTCTTGCCTGCGCTAGATTCGATCAGCCGCTGCGCATGTGGTCGGCAGTGAAGGGCAGCAGAGCCAGATGACGCGCTCGCTTGATCGCCACGGCAACCCTGCGTTGATGCCTGGCACAAGTGCCCGTGGCCCGACGAGGCAGGATCTTGCCTCTCTCAGTGAGATAGTTCTGTAGAGAATTCGCCTTTTTGTAATCGATTGGCAAGGCCTCGTCTTCGCAGAATGCGCATCTCTTCCTTGTGCGCCGTCGCGAATATCTGCTCCGCTGCGGTCTCTGCGTGCGCTCTCGCGAACGCCCAGTAGACGGTGCGCGCCTTGACTCTCCTTCTGTATCGCTAGCCAAGTTAACCTCCTCGGATACTGTTCAACAGTTTCATGTAATGGTAGTTTCCTCTTTGCATACGATCAGGTGACGGATCACGTCTTCCATCAGCTTCAGGCTTCTTTCCAAACTGCGCACAGCCGATGGAGGCAGCTCCGTATGCATAAGGAAGTAGAATCCCTCTCGTTGCTTCTTGATGGGGTAGGCCAAACGTCGCTTGCCCCAGGGCTCCACCTCGTGGACTTGACCGTCGAGGCCGCTGATAGTGTCAGTGATTTTCGCTACCAGCGCGTCGCGAGATTCTTCTTCCATTTCAGGCTGGACGATGAAGACCAGCTCATAGCCTGGCATCGTCTCACCTCCTTTCCTCGGGATTGCTGCAGGCACAGCCCAGCGGAGAGCCGGACGGCCCGGAGCGGAAAGGTCGCTCGAAAACAACCTTTAACCGACCGCGGATTATAACATGAAAGAGCAGAAGATGCAAAAGCCGGTACCGGCAGACTCTTGGAGAACAAGGAGAGCGCCAGCGGAGCTGCGATCCAGGTCAGCGAACGTAGCAGAGGAGCGAGGTCAACGCGGCCGTTCCGGCGACGCGTTCGCAGATCGGAAGGGATCAAATGACCGTGAATATCTGCAGATCTGCGGGCAGGAGTCGCCTGAGGTGCGGCAAGACCTGGAAGATAAGCGAGGCGACGTAGGACTCCCCGATCGCATCGCTGATGCCAAGAGCAGAGACACGGACAAAGAGCAAAAGGAAGCAGACCGTGAAAAAGAGCCCAGCCAACAATCCCACCACTGCACCCATAAAATGGTCGGTCCACACTAGCCCCGCCGCCTTCAGTGCCTTGCGCGCCATGGCTGCCAGCACAGCAAAAGCCCACCAGACTACCATCAGGATCAACACAAAGGCGACGATACCGGCAGCAGTGCCGCTGCCGATGGCACTCTCAAAGACAGTGGCCACCGTTGTGTGGTGGGTCAGCGCCGCATAAATGGCTACCACAAAGCCAATCAGACTGAGCGCCTGGCGCAGCAAACCGGTGCGCAGACTGGAGTAGGTGCCAATCGTGACGATCAGCAAGATGAGAACATCCACCCAATTCAGGGTCATGACCGCTCCTTTCACTGCGCAGCAAAGTACTGCAGCGCCCGACGAACCCTCTCCTCGAGGGGCAGGTCTTCAGGGGGGAGCGACCGCACAGCGGCCTGGGCCTCTGCAATGCTATAGCCCAGAGAGGTCAATGCCGAAATCACTTCCGCATCCGCGTGCGTGAGCGCGGGGTAGGACACAAACTCCAGACCCACGCCGAGCTTGTCCTTCAGGTCCAACATGACCCGCTCGGCGGTCTTTTTGCCTACCCCGGGTATTCGTGTTAGCATCGCAGCATCGCCGCGCGCGATGGCTTCTCGCAGAGCATCTGTTGACATGATCGACACGATGTTCAAAGCTACCTTGGGACCAATGCCCGACACCCCCAGCAGCAACTCGAACAAGGACAGTTCATCCGGGCCGCTGCAGCCATAGAGAGCAATCTCATTCTCCCGCACATGCATATGCGTATAGAGGCTCGTCTCCTGCCCCGTTGGTCCCAGGCCATCCAGGAGGGAGGACGGCACGTAGACCTTGAAACCCACACCGGAGACGTCAACGATGACATAGTTGTCTCCCTTTGCTACGAGTCGCCCCTCAAGTGTAGCGATCATGACTCACTCGCCTGCAACTCGCTCGCCATTGGAAAGGCGCGCTGCCAAGGAAGCCGAATGGGCATGGCAAATGGCTACTGCCAGTGCGTCTGCAGCGTCATCGGGCTGAGGGGGCGATTCCAGCCTAAGCAAGAGACGTACCATCTGCTG
>JBFEPU010000018.1:0-18241 GCA_041549915.1 Anaerolineae bacterium
AGTAGTCCAGCGTGTTGATCCCCGCATAGCCGGGCAGCCAGGTGCTGTCCACGATGAACGCCACCGGCACCTGATCCGGCTCCTCCAGGCGGGCTGCCTGTTTAAACCACTCCCAAGACATAATCATTTCCCATGAGTGGTTGGCCGCGGACCACACAGGCCCCGTGAGTCTCCAGAGTCCGGGCTGCCCAGCGGGCGACCACCGCAGCTTCTTCAAGACTGACTGGCTCAGGTCGCGGAATTCGCAAACCCAGAAGACGGCATACTAGGAGGATGTATTCAGTGGCCAGACGATACTTGAGGGGTGTTGTGACATCCTCCTTTGTGATCGGTGTGAACCACCGCTGCGGAGTGTACCCAATGCGTGCTCCGTGCAGGAGGATGTTGGTCGCAACATGGCCCGGGAGAGTGGTGCACCACATGGCCATGGGGACGTGGAGGAGACCATGAGCATCGTAGCCTAGCATCACTAGAGGAGCCTGGTCCGCCAGGTGGTCGAGATCGATCACCACCCGCACTGGCGTACCGGTCGTGCCGCCGGTCTCGGTCTGGTAGTAGTGGGCCAGGTTTGGGTTGTCAAAATCCCGGTGCCGAACAGCCAGCGTTTGGCCGTTGCGCACAATCGGCTTTATGCCCTTGAACTCCTCGAAAGTGACATAGACCCCTGCCTCCCGAAGCGATCGCAGGGTGCCCTCTACTCCGACTGTGCGGACCATGTCCTGGATATCTCCGAGTTCGCAGCCGGCGCCGCGCAGCAAGGGCAGGTATGGGCTGCGGGGGTAGCCGAAGATGCCGCGCTCGACCACCGTGAGGAAGGCCTTTTCGCGCTCCGCCAGACGGCGTTTGACTACTTCCCGTGCTTCTTCCAGAGTCATCCGTGTGCGCAGATAACCGCGCAGCCCCTGCGCGAACCGCAGGTAGGCTGTCAGATAGCTGAGCATCGTCATGAAAGCGATTCTCCTAGACAGCGTCCAATTCCCGGCTGCGAAGCGTGGGCAAGGCGCTGTCGCAAACGCGCGAGCTAGTCACCTGATTCTGAAGGCGTGGCGCGCTCGGTGGTCCAGGTGTGAACCTGGAGGATTCCCGGTTCTGTTCCATGCTAAAGACGACGACCTGCCTCCGTTCCCTAGAAACTTCCGTCACTACGCATCACTTCCAGAGCGGACCCGTGCAGGCACTCGCACGTGGTCATTGTAGCCTGGTTTCGTCGAGACTCCAAGCCGCTGCCAGTATCCGAAGGGGGCCGGGAACCGATTCACACGGGCTACCATGTGCGTGGCACAAACCGTCCAGGCGCCAATCCGATGTTGTCCCCTAAGCGGGCCCCCTTCGCTAGCGACGATCGCTTCAATCGTGAGACGAACGGTTCGCTTCATGCCCAGCGAGGACAGGCTGGTGCCGCGCCCGTCCTGGCTAGTGGAACGCGACAACCCAATCCCATCGGCAGGCGCGGTACACAGGGCTGAATGGGTGCGCCGTGAGACTGGTCAGCGAACCAAGCCATCATACTCGCCACGCATACCAGGGTCAGAATTCGCCTGAGGGTGTCCACAAGCCGGACGCCGCCTGCACTTCACATGGTATGTGCTAGATATCTCGTGTTCGCTGCACAATATGTGGTACGCCTCTCCACTTCCTCGCAGGGAAGGCTGTGGACGGCGAGAAAGCTGAAGAGCGGCACTGCGATGGCACCACGGCTGCATGCTCGCTCTCTAGCCTCGCTGGTAGGGCTTCCACGGATCCACGGGGGGCAACTTGGAGAGGAAAGCGCCCGATCTGGTCCGACGCTCCCCGATGGAATCAACCAGCTGGATATCGAACTCTACAGGTTCGGCGAAGAACTGTGCGAACTTGGAGCTGATCTCAGACAGGACGTCTTGGCTTGGGGTTTCGCGCACCTCCAGTTGCAGCACAAAACGATCACGTCGTTCCTGAATGAGCAAGAAGCGGTCTATGCAATCGAGAGGTCTCAGAATGAAGTGCGGCTGTGCAGGGGCCAGCAACTTGCCGCTCGGGAGCTGGAGCATGTCACAAACCCTGCCTCTGGGTGCGCTGATCAAGGGGAACGCACATCCGCACGAGCATCTGCGCTCCAACAGCGCGCAGGTGTCCTCCAGTTGGTAGCGGATGAAGGGCATGACATAGTTGGCCAGGCTGGTGACCACAACGACGCCCGGTCGGCCCAGTGGGGCTGGCTTGCCATTTGACAGGCACTCCAGGATGAGCTGATCGGCATTGATGTGCAACCCTTCGTGCGTTGTGCACTCAACGGCGATGCGTCCGAATTCCATGGTGCCGTACAGGTTGAACATCGGGACATCGAGATCGGTACGGACTCTTTCCTTCAGGTTGTCGCGGAATACCTCCCCAGATGTGATCAGAGCCCTGGGTGAGGCCAGGTTGCTCAGGCGATAGTCAGCCATGTGGAGCACTGCGTGCAGGCTGCTCGGGTAGGACCACAGCAACGTTGGCCGTGACTCACGTATTCTGTGTACCTGACTCTCGAGTGACAGCCCAGCGTGCATGACCTGGGTGCGAAACAAGCCCAGACGGAAGCGCAATCGTTGCGGAGCTTCCACGGTGGGGCCGTGAATCACCAACCGATCTCGCGGGCGAAATCCGATGGAGTAGACTGCTCGAAAGTGGATCAGGCGGCGCGAGGCTCCTTCTCTCTTGCTGAGGTAGATTCGGAACGGTCTTCCGGTTGTCCCGCTGGTCAGGATGGGCACACACGAAGAGAGATCCGTGCCACGGGCAACGATGCGCTGCAAGCCAGCAGCTCTAAGTTCGTCCTTGGTGGTGATGGGCACCTTGGGCAGATCCTCAACGGTCCGAACGTCGTCTGGCGTCAGGCCAGCTGAATCGAACTTTGAACGATAGTAGGGTACGTTCTCATAGGCGTGGTCAACCACAGCACAGAGCTTGTTGTCCTGCAACTTGCGGAGATCGGCGGCGGACAGCTGACGGTTTCGCAACAGCGTGCCCAGATGCAGAAGTCTCTCGGTGATGTGGGTAGCCATGGTGCGCTCCTGTGGTCTGTTATCATGGACTCTGTTCCCCTGCTGAAGCAGTCAGAGGACCGGTCTGAGCCTGGCGCCAGGGTCGGGCTGGGCCCCAGCCTGTTACACGGCTACGGTCTCGGCGCCTTGCTTCCACAGGTGATGTGCCAAGAGGCGCTGGGCTCGGCGTTGGCAGACATGGGCACATGGTGGCACGAGCTGAGCGCACTTGGTCTGACAGAGCAGCTTGTCCAACCTGTCTGGTTCTGATCGTGCCAAACCGCATGAAGCGCCCGTGGTTCCGGAGCGGGTGTGCGCCGCTACGGGCCTGCGGCAGCAGCGGACTGGTCAAAGATATCCTCGCCTACCGCCCGGTCCGCTCTGTGTTGCTCGAGCGTCGCGCCCACTGTCCGACAAAGTGCCAGTTACGGTACTGCCCAGGATACTGTCTGATGTATGACTCCAGCAAGCGCACGTACCGAGTTAGCGCCTCCCGCAAATCGCGTTCTCGGTCTGAGCCGGCTGCCATCTGAATTGGAGCTTCGATGATCAGTCGCATGGCTCCGTCTGGGTGCCGGAAGCAGAACATGGGCAGGATAGGCGAGCCGGATAGCTTCGCCAGGCTGAGCATTCCTGTCTGAAACGGGTCGACCTGCCCAAGGAACTGCACAAGCATGGGTCTCTGCCCGTAGTGACCGTCAGCCGCGGTGCACAGAACAACGTTTTCCTGCAGCTGCCGCAGCAGGGTTCTAGTGAAGGCTAGAGAACCTGACCTAGGCAGATAGATGGTATCCTTCAGGAACTGCTTCTCCCATCTATCGAAGAAACGTTTGACGACATGGAGGCGCAGCCATGTCATGGGGCCGTGGCCTGGAAAGAGCCCACCGAGATGACGTTCGTGGTGGACCTGGCACAGGGGGAAGCCCATCTGATGCAAGGCTCGTTTCGCCAGTGAGCGCTTCCCGAAATGACTCTCCCACATTATGGCCCCTCTGCCGTCGCTGAGCGCACCGCGCAGATGCTCGAGCCCATCCACCCGAATGCTATCCTGCAGCGCGTCCCATTCAGTTGCGGAAGGCAGCAGCGAGAAAATCTCCTCCCAGACAACCTCGAAGGACTGGCGGACGATCCTCTCCCGCTCGCTCTCGTCCAGATTGCCGTCGATTGCCATGGCCAGATTGGCTTCAGCAAGATGCCTCTTGCGCGCCTGGACGCGGTGGGCCACAGAGGCAATGCAACCGACAAGCCATGGCTTCACCCTGGTCCCCGGCAGCCACACCGTGATTCGTAGAAGGACAATGACGAGGAGGTGGTAGAGGTCACGGAGCGAGAGCAGCTTCATCTTCTCTGATCCGCTAGTCCTGCAGCATGGCTCTCCGGATTTTCCCTGTGGGGCTCTTGGGCAAACTGTCGCGGAACTCCACCACGCTGGGAATCTTAAAGTCGGCGATCCTTCCGCGGCAGTAGCTCACGATCTCATCTTCCGTGCACGGAGCGTTCGGCACGATGATAGCTTTCACCTTTTCATCACCGTATGCTCTGGGAACACCAATGACGACCACCTCGTCCACCTTGGGGTGACTCTCCAGCAATTCCTCGATCTCCCGGGGGTCGATCTTGAAGCCGGCCTTGTTGATGAAGAACTTCTTCCTGCCGATAAGATACAGCCGGCCCCGGTCATCCCTTTTCCCCAAGTCCCCTATGAAGAAGTAGCCGTTGCGGAAAACCTGCTTGTTCAGCTCCTCCAGGCTCTGGTAGCCATTGATCGCCGTCGGACTCTTGACAGCGAACTCTCCCATTGAGCCTGGCTCTGCAATGCGCCCATCATCGGCAAACACCTCCACCTCAACACCCCGAATCGGCGTCCCCACCGAGTCCAGTGTGTTCTCGATGTCGTGACTCATGTTCACGCTAATCGTTCCCGTTTCCGTCGAGCCATACAGCTGCCGAACGTACATGCCAAACCTTTCGTGGAACTGGCGGTTGTGTTTGCTGGGCATGGGCGCGCTAGAAGAGATGCAATAGCGCAGCGAGGAAAAGTCTGGCCGGCGGTGGAATCTGCCTTGAGCGAGCGTACTGAACATAAAGGGAACGGCAATGAAGATGGTGATCTTGCTGTCCTCGATCAGTCCGGCCACGGCCCTCCGTTCGAACTGGGCGACGGGATGGAGTGCCGCTCCTGCATACTGGCTGCACATCATGCTGCGAACCAGGCCGTTGACGTGCGAGAAGGGCGCTACGCCAATGAAACGGTCCGTGTTGTGGACGTCCAAAGCTTGTGCCAAGCTGGCCAGTTCATAGAGCAGATGGCGATGCGTACGAGCGATCTTCTTGGGTGTGCCGGTGGAGCCCGATGAGAACTGGAGCATCAGGGGAGTGTCTGGGTCAATCTTGAGCCACAGATCTTGCAGCGGCATCGATCTGGTACCCCGTTGCCAGCCAGCCTCATCCACGAGGATCAGCTTACATGATGCCTCATATGCGGACACCACCTTCTGGCACAGCGATGCGAACTCCTGGGAGGTGATAAGAAGCGACACACCGCACGCATTCATAAAGTACAACAGCTCCGCCTGCTGGTAGTGCTCGTTCAGAGGCACCACGACTGCTCCGAGGGCACAGATAGCGCGATAGCTGACGACAAAATCCAGGCTGTTTCGAAGCATCAACCCAACGCGATCCCCGAGGCGGACACCACTATCGTAGAGAGCTCCGGCCAGAACGCTGACCCTATCCTCAAGTTCTGCGTAGGTGACAGCGAGTTCTCCGTCGACGACAGCGATGCGGCCTGCGTTTTGCATGGCGATGGCGTGGAACATCTGCGGTACGGTGTTCATTGGTTGACGTCTCCTCCGGAGGGTAGGGTCTGTGGCGGGAGCCGTTGGGACACATACTCTGCCAGGCTGGCAATACTGCGGAGCAGATCGACCGTCAGATCCTCGTCAGGGATTTCGAAATCGAACGCCTCTTCGATACCAACAACCAGTGCGAGTGCCTCCACGGAATCGAGTCCAATTCCGCGCCCGACAAGGGGTGTATCCGAATCACATGCGGCGACCGTGCTCGGCTCGATCTCCAGGCGGGATACCAGAATGCGTTTGATCTTTTCCTCTATGTCCTGTGCTCGAAAGCTATCGTGCATTGGGCCTGTTCATCCAGTGATGTCACGCAGCAATTATACCTGTCCTGGGCCGATTAGAAAAGCACGGATCCAGCACTCCAGGCCTGGCGGGGGTTTGGGGGGATTGCGGCAACCCTATGGCAAGCCTCCCGAAGTGAGTAGCCGGGGCATGTTCTCACCAGCGGTGGCCGCCAGATCAATCAGGCGCGTGTTCTGAGGAGGGTCAACGCCGGGCTCCCAGCCCGATGCAGACAGAAGCAAGAGCCTGTGCAGTCCCGAGGTCCACAGACAGTGGTGTGCTTGAGCCGCCTCATCCTGCGTCGCAGGTCCCTTGCTGTCAACTGCGGCAACAGCAGACAGATGGCCCTGCTCTCGATACGTCAGCGGCGTCTGAGTCAGCAGGCCGAGGACTGGCTCGTCCACTCTCTCCCAACGCACCGCGAACTGGTAGGTGTCTGCGCGCTCCACCAGGCTGAGCCCCCACTTCCGTTTGTACCGCACGTCGCCGTCAGTCACGATGGCGCGAGTGCCTCCGAAGCGGACTTGATGGCAGCCATGGGTCTTGGCATAGTGGAAGGCGTGGTAGTAGATTGCTCCTATCGCCCCCAATCTCAAGGCACTGTACTCCCCATCGATGGTACCGAGCGTCAGGCCGTGCAGGACCCTGCCTTGTTGGCGCATGAGCATACCAGCAATCCGCTGGCCTCGGTGGATCACCCACAGCAGTACACCATGGCGGAAATGGGGGTGCAGCCGGCCCATACTTGCGATGACGCCGTACTTTGCGTGGCGCTTGCAGAGAAACGGAACGTAGCACCGGCTGTACCACAGACGAAAGTCGGCATCGCTGTTGGATAACTCGTGGGAAAGATCATTCTTGCGCATGCGCTGCAGGTCGCGCTGGACACTGTTGCTCCGTGACCAAATGGCCTCTAGGTCTTGGGTCACGTCGAGCCGCACCTCGACCCATTCCGGAACCCGCAGATAGCGATCGTCCAGCAGCAGGTGCGCCGAAATCCTGTCCACGCGGGCAACGACCATGTTGGCTGACAGAGCCAGCCGATCTAGTGTGCGGGACAGGGTCCACCACGGCACGGACCCCAGTGGCTCTGGCACTGGCGGAGCCTGGAAGAAGAGATCGGGCAAGTACTCTACCCAGGGGCGAGCGCCCGCGATGGCGATGGAACAAGGCAAGCCACGCGCGGCAGTGACACCTCGTAGCATGGTCACTGGAATCTGTTGGAGCGCAGTGAACAGAAAATGGCGGAACACCCTGCCGCGCACTCTCGTCTGATGCGGCAGGGCCTCGTGCAACCCCCACACCCAGTCCGGCGTTCGTCTCATGGGCCACTCGGCTCCCACGCGCGGCTGCGCATCGAGGAGAGCACCTTCTCGACCATCCTTGCGTGGCCTATCCCGCACCGCCCGTGAAGAACGCGCCCGCGTCGTTGCTCAGGGCGCTGCGCACGTCAACGAGGTGGGTGTCTGGCGGAGCGGTGCTGCCGGGCCGCCAACCCGTCCCAGACAGGAGATACAGCCCGTGCAAGCCAGGCGTCCACAAGGCGCGATAGGCTCCTGCAGCCTGTTGCTGTGACAGCGGCCCGTCACCAGGAACGTAGGCCACTGCCGAGAGCTGTTCCCGATCGCGGAAGATGAGCGGTGTCTTCGACAGGAATGCCCGTATAGAGTCATCCACGTGCTCCCAGCGAATCAGAAAGTCATAGCAGGGCCCGGCCTGCTGGACGAGCCGCATTCCCCACTTGGTCTTGAAGCGCAGTGCGCCGTCGGTGAGGACGGGTCGGGAACCGCCGAAGTTGATCTCCGTGCAACCCGAGGCGCGGGCGTACTCGACAGCGTGGCAGTAGATTGCGGTGGCTGCTCCAAGTCGGATAGGCTGATAATCGCCATTGGCGGTGCCCATGGCCACTGTCTGAAGCATGGCGCCCTTGGCGCGGAGCACGGCACCGGCAATGCGCTGGCCTCCCTGCGTCACCCAGACCAGCACACCACGGCGAAGGTGGTAGCGCAGCATCCTCAGGCTCCAGGTGTACGCGTATGCCCCATGGCGCTCGCGGACGAACGGAACGTAGAACACTTGGTAGAATGTCTCCAAATCACCTGCCGAGTGTGAAACCTGACACGTCAGGCGGTTGCGTAGCGCGGTCTTTAGGTCACTCTTCAGGCTGTGGTTGCCTCGGGTGAGTGTCTTGAAGTCGTCTGGAACGGTCAGCAGCAGGTCCACCCACTCCGGAACCACCACATAGCTCCTGGGCAGAAACACGCGGGCCGTGAGTTCGTCCACACGGGCGATGACCAGGGTGGCCGAGTCCGACAGACGCTTCAAGGTGCGGGGCAGAGCCGAGAGGCGGATCTTCCCTACGTATTCTCGCTGCGGCGGCGTTCCGAAGAAGAGCTGCGTCAGATAGGAGGCCCAGGGCTCGGAACCGGCCACGACCACAGTGTGGAACTTGTCTGTGCCCTGAGCGAACCCGCGCAGGATCGACAACGGTATACCCAAGGCCAGATCCCTCGAGCAGGACAGGGCGGGGGTGATCCAAGCTCGGGCCCGGGAAGGCACGACGTCAAGCATCTGCCATGTCGCATCCCGAATCCATTGGCTTGCACTCACTGTCCACCGATGCCTCGGGCTCTGTGGGCTGCCCTCTCTGTGCCTACCGGCTGGGCTCATCGAGGCCAGTTCTGTGGGTTGACCAGTGACAGCACCGGACGCAGTTTGCGAGCTCTTCCCATCGGTTCGAGCTGCTCATGGTGAACAGCGTCAATGGCGACTGCTTGCCCGAGCAGACGGCGAAGATCGGCCACGATCCCGCCGCCTATCTTCTCAAAAGCTGCGCGATCAACTGTTGCTAGCCTCAGCTCGAATCTGTCGGTCTGGTGCTGAATCAGCTGGTACTGCACAACTTCTGATCTCGTCTCCAGTATCGCACAAACCTGTCTCGGATGGACGTAGGTGCCATCTCGGAGATGGATGATATCCTCAACGCGTCCCTCGAGCCCTGCGAGAAGGGGCAGATTCCGTCCACATGGGCACAGTTCATGCGAGGTGGAGGCGAGATCTCCGAGACGGTAGTTGAGAAGAACGGTGCCCCGGTTCACTAGATTGGATATCACCACCTCGCCCTGCTCGCCTGTTGGAACTGCATTCCCGTTCTTGTCCACAAGCCGGACGTGTGTGAGATCATCGTGCAGATGGTAGCCCGTCCGCTCGCGACATGAGAATCCGATCTTGAAAGCCTCCACGGCATTGTATCTTGACAGCACCACCACACCAAACTGACTCTCGATCAGGCGCCTGCCGGCGTCGGTCATCATATCGCTGCCGAAGAGCACCACCTTGGGGAGGTGCATCTGAATCCCTCGAGCGGCCAGCGTTCTGAAGAGCAACTCAACAAAAGAACCGTAGCTTGCGATGACTTCAGGACGAATTCGATTGACTGCGGCAATGATGTGCTCGATCGGCTCCGTGAGGGAGAGCGAGAACCGGTTGCCACCGACTGGCAGGAAGGTATGCTGTCGCAGGAATTCTCTGGACAGATTCCCAGTGCTCGTTTCATAGTCGATTGCGACCACTCGAAATCGGTCCCTGCCACCGAGAACGTCCCTGACCGCTTCTCGCTCCCGCTCGCTGTAGGCGGCGTTCGTCAGAAGGGAGTGTCGGTCGTGGAGGACGGTCAAGGGGGTGCCTGTGGATCCGGTCGTGGGGAAGGGGATCGACGTCTTTCCCCACCGTGACGCGGACACGAAGCGCTCCGGCCGCTGCTGGACGAGCTTCTTGTCAATCAAGGGAAGTCGGTGGAGATCCGCGGCGGAGTGGATCTCGGCTGGATCAAGCCCTTCGCTCACAAAAAAGTCACGGTAGAAGGGAACTGTCTCCGCCGCATAACGTACCATCTGCCTGAGGCGCTTGTCACGCAACTCGGACAATTGGTCTTCCGGGATGTAGGGATTGCGCCGCTGCCCGATGAGATGCCTGGCGATGATGGCGGTACCGTATGCCTTGGTGAGCGTCCTTTTGATCATCTCTTCGCTGTGGGGAACTGGCAGCGCGCGGGATCGCTGGCGTCCCAGCTGCTGGCAGAAGAAGCCTTCATCGCCGGAGCCACTTCACTCACAGTGCACACAGCAGTGCCTCCACAACCCTGGCCCGCTGCGTCACAGTCAGGGCCGCGTAAGTGGGCAGGCTGACGCTCGTTTCGCTGCAGACTTGTGCGTTGGGAAAGGCCTGGTTCTGGGAGTATCGTTTGAACGCAGCGGTAGTAGGAAGACTGTAATCGATCCATGGCGCCAGATGCACGCCGTGCCGACGTGCAGAGACCAGCACTGCTTGACGATGGGGCATACGCACCACATACTGCGAATAGGTCGCCCCGTCGACCAGGGGCGGCAGAGTTATCCGTGGCACTGCCTGAAGGCGCTCGGCGTAGTAGCGTGCATTGTCGCGCTGCGCGCGGACTATATCGGGATACTTTCGCAGCTGCGACAAACCGATACCGGCCTCAACGTCGAGCATCTGACTGAGGTGATCCTGAGGGAATCCGATTCCCTCCAGGGATCGCCGACCTCGCCTCAGAATACCTGGCAGACCTGTGTTCTCCTTCAGCCAGTCAACCCAGTAGTAGACGGGCTCGCTGTAGCGCGGGTACGACTTGACGAGATGGTAGTAGGTGCGGAGACGCAAGCCCGAACTCGGTGCAACAAACTGCTCATTGCGGAAAGCTCGCAGCTTGCGGTGCACCTCCGCGTCGTCCGTGGTGATAATCCCGCCGGCGATGCATGTCAGCGTCTTGCTCACGTGCAGGCTGAAGAGGGCGGCATCCCTCGCCTTACACACCAGCCGCCCTTGCCAGCGTGAGCCAATGGCCTGGGCGCAGTCCTGGATGACCCATATCTTGTGGCCCCATCTGGCCTCTGCACTGCGAAGGATGTCATCCAGTTCTACGGTGTTCACCGGGTGGCCGAACAGGTGGGTGGCGATGACGGCACGCGTTTGGTGGGTGATCGCTGCCGCTACCTGTTCCAGATCCATGTTGTAGTCTCGCATTGTAATGTCAACGAAGCGGGGGATGTTGCCGCTCAACACGACTGCATGGCCAACTACCCTGCAGGTGAAGGCGGGCATGATGACCTCAGCGCCTGCGATGTGCAAGGCCCTGAAGAACGCCCACAATGCGCTGCGCCCGTAGCGAAAGGCAATCCCGTGGCGGGTTTCGAACGTTCGCGCGAAAGCTGCCTCGAAATGCTCTACCGCATCCTTCTGGAGTCGCAGAGCCGCGGACAGCTCCCGTGTATCCAGGTATGGCTTGAATCGGGGAATCACGCCTGGGTTCTCACCTTCCTGTGAACTGATCCGGCTATTGTAACCGCATCGCAACATCCCAACAAATGCGCCGCCGCCAGCCGGTCTGACACGCCGCGTACTACAGTGTTGACTGGAACGACCGTCAATCTGCACAGCCGCCGTAGTTCGAGGAGCAGAGTGGACTCGGGATCATTGGACTCAGGGCGCGTGCGATCTTGCGGAGACCAGGCAGAGCGGTCCATCGATCCACACACCGCGGTAATGCTGGCCGGCTCCCAGCGGGTTTCAGCCCTATCTCTACGGTGCGGAGACTTGAAGAAACACGTGTCAACATACTTGATGCTTGTCTTGGACGGGACGGCACTCTCCCTACCCCGGTTTGGCCCCTTTCGGTGTTGGCAGGGCGCTGCTGCAGTGAGCTGTCGGCTTTCTGCCCCTCGGTGCACTTTCCGATCGGGAGTGGCAAGGGAGCATTGGACTGGAAGAGCCATCGGCCTGCGCACCTGGCCGTGTCTCACCGACGAGATGGCTGCCCCTCGGGCCGAGAGTGATCGAACGTTGCCGTGCGGCTGCTGTGGAAGTCGGGTCGGCGCGCTTGGCACAGCTTCGCTATCCAGCTAGCCGCAAGGTCCTCCGCCACACCGTCTTTAGCGCACGCAGGGTGCCCAGCGCAGGGATCATCACCAGCACGGTCGCCAGGGGCACGGCATAGGGTGTCTTGCGGGTGTAGCGCAGCTGGGCATAGCGGACTTTTCGCTGAAACTCCTCGCGTGTTTCAAAGTCTTCGATCTCAGTCCATGCTCGACCAACTTCGCGAGCGAAATGGGCGTCGGAGCCGGCGGCTACGGGGATGCCGTAGCGTGCTGCCAGCTCCTGAGCACGCAAGTCATCCGCGAGCAGGGGTGCACGCGCATTGTAGCCTTCGACCAGGTCCACTTGATCGATGATTTCGAGCAGTTTGCGTTCCGCGATTCTTCCTGGGACTCGCCGTGAGAGAGGGTGCGGAATGAAAACCAGACCATTCTGCTCGTGGATGCGCGAGATGGTCTCTTCAGCGCTGAGGTGCGGAGGAATGCGCTGCTCAATGAAGAGCGCACCGATCCCTCCGTCCGCCGTGCCGATCTCCTCGCCAACGATCACCCGAAAGGGCGCGGTGTCTCGCAGGCGCAGGGCGCCCTCAATCTGGTCATGATCCAGCACAGCCAGGCCGTCCAGGTTCGCTCGGCGTACCGCGGCAGCCAGAGTCTCCAGCGAAAGAAAACAGTCGTAAGAATACGAGGTGTGGACGTGCAAATCAAAGCGCATGGTGGGGTGCTGGCGGTCCATCGATGGGAGGGAGCAGACAGCCGGACGGCAATCCTGGCTAATCACCGCAGGCCTGACTCGCACTCGTCTTGGGTGGTAAACTCGCCGCCGGTGATTCTGCGGGACGTGACGCGCCGCACGCTGTCCAAGCGCAGGACAGCATTCACAAGTCCATAGCAGTGGTTGTCCATGATCTCTTTGGGCAGCATGCACCCTCCGTCATCCGTCCAACTGAGGTCGTCATACAGGTCAATGCGCGCACGCACTCGCGCTTCGCCATTGTCACAGCGTGCATGGAGCTGTAGCACATTCCTGTGCGAAGATGGCGCAAAGAGCCTGTGCAACAAGGTTGTGGTTCCTCCGTGATCATCGGCAGTGGACAGCTCACGGCCGCCTGTCGGCAGCCTCCGGTGGTGGCAGGCGATACTTGTCGACCCAGGTCAGTGCTTCGACCGAGCTTGCTCGTCTCTACCAATCGCTCTGTGCCCGTTCGGCGATGATGCTTTCGTAGACCTCGACAGTCTGCTGGGCAATCCGATGCCAGTTATAGTCCTCGACCACGGCCGTGTGCGCATTCTGTGCACGCCGCAAGGCCCAGTCCGGTCGCGCCAGGGTGTGGTTAATGCCCCACGCCAGGGATTCTACGTTGTCTGGATAGACCGTGATGCCTGTCTCCCCGTGTTTGACTACTTCCTGCAGTCCACCGACTTCTGAGACCACCACGGGCACCATTGCTGCCATGGCCTCAAGGGCTACAATCCCGAATGGCTCGTACAGGCTGGGAAACACAGCGCAGGACGCGACTTTGTACAGTCGGTCTCGGTCATCGTCAGAGATGAACCCGGTGAACAACACCTTGTCGCCGACACCCAGTTCCCAGGCACGGACTCGCAGTGCACCAAGGAGATCGCCGGTGCCGGCAATGACGAACTTGGCATTGGGGTTCTCTGCAAGTACGCGAGGCACTGCCTCGACCAGAACATGCAGGCCTTTCTCCTGCACGATCCGTCCTACGTAGAAGACGATTTGCTCCTCTGGCAGCGCGTACATACTGCGGAACCGGGAGAGGTCGACCCCCTCCCAGCGGCTGAACCGCGCGGACCTGACTCCGTTGGGGATAACCTCGATCTTGTCGGGAGGTGCCTGAAAATAGTCCGCCACTTCCTGGGCCATAAAGCGGCTGGCGCAGATGATGCGCCAGGCCTCGTAGGTGAGCCACCACTCAACACTATGGATGGCCCGCTGCTGGTCTCGGACCAGGGTCCCTCGAGCGCGACCTTGCTCCGTGGCATGGATAGTGGTCAGCAAGGGAATCTTAAAGTTGCGCTTGAGCGCGATGGCACCAAAGGCAGTCAGCCAGTCATGGTTGTGGATAAGCTGGATGCCCATGTCCCTGCAGAGCCTGGCGCCAACTTCCTCCAGTCTGATGTTGGTCTGCCACGCTCCTGTGTAGAAATCAGGCATGGGTGCCTTGGGCGGATCCACGCGGTGGACGGTGAGCCCCTCGCTCTCTTCCACAGGGTCACCGCCCGCACGGCGAGGAGTCACCACGTGTAGCTCGATGCCTTCCTGCTGTAGCGCGGGTACGAGCTCAGCTACATGTCGGCCCAACCCTCCCACGGTGTGCGGGGGATGCTCCCAGGACAACATCAGCACGCGCACGGCTCGCCTCCTGGTCAGCTTGGCAACTCGATGCAGGCGCATTATACTATGGGTTGTCCGGCCAGACAAGGCACTGTCACGGCTAGCGACTGAGACCTACACCGGACCGGAGGAAGGGGCATGTCGACAATTGCCGAGGCTGTTCAGTCACGACTGGTTGGCGGGGAGCTGCCCTGTGCTTCTGCCTTTGTTATTGCCCAGCAGCTGGGGGTGGAGCCGTTGCGAGTGGGACAGCAGGCAGACGTATTGGGGGTGCGTCTCAGCAAATGCCAATTGGGCCTTTTCGGCTATGGTCCAAAGGTGGAAGGGCGACATCGGCGCGTCAAGCCGATGCAGGATGTACCGCACGCCCTTGCGGCAGCCATACGAGCGGCTCTGGATCAGGATGGCAGGTTGAGTTGCGTTGCGGCCTGGCGGGTTGCCGAAGAGCTCGCCATGGCAAGGCAAGAGGTCTCCGACGCTGCAGAGGGACTGGGTGTGCGCATCGTGGAGTGTCAGCTGGGCGCATTCTAGTGATTGCCGTTTGCCGGAAGCGCGCCGTCAGGGAGCTGATCTGGCTGGAGCGCCGTGTAGCCTAGGGGCGCTGGCGACAATCCCTGCAGCAGCCCAATTGACACGGCGGGCGCTGCGCCATAGAATTCGGTCGTCTATCGATCAACCAGTGGGGGTGGGCATGGTTATCCGAGAATTCCGACCAGAGGACTGTGACGCACTGGTGGAGGTTCTGAAAGCGAACCTGCAGTACGCAGATCCGGAAACCGAAGGCCCAGAGGCGATGATAAGGGTCCATCAGTGTGAGGCTGCAGTGTTTCTGGTTGCCGAAGAAGACGGCAATGCTATCGGAATGATCCGTGCGGTGTACGATGGCTCCAAAGCGCTGATCCACATCGTATCTGTTCACCCTGCGTATCAGCGTCGAGGGGTGGGGACTGATCTGGTACGTGAGACTGCTAGGCGCTTGAAGAAGCGAGGAGCCACGAACCTGGCCGTGACCGTGCCAGGTGACAATCTCGAGTTCTGGAAGAAGCTGTCGTTTCGCATGACCACTCGCATCATGTTTGCGCATCGTATCGCGAGCGTTGCGGGCTAGACACCACCGCCTGGTGTGGGTGGGTGGTTCCAGCCGAGTCTGGATCGCTTTGCAGAATATACCATCTTTAGGATTACGGCCTCGGGAGAGCGGCGAAGAGCCCCAGTTCTGTCAGCAGAACTGGGGCTCCCGTGCCTGAACGTGTTCAGAACAAGAGGTCACACTGTCTGTGCCTTCGTCTCTTGGTCTGACCTGACTGTGTCAGTCAGTCGGTGGTAGACAGCCAGAAGATTGTCTCGGTGCAGCTGCTGCACCAGCCCGTCCAGGGGCACGCGCGACTTTCCACAGGCCTCGATTTCTATGGCCAGCAGGGCAGACTCCGGCGCGCGTTCGCTAATGTGTCGCTTTACCCTCGCCTGGATACATCGTAGGTAATCGAGGCTCGACTCGATCTCGAGAGCCAGTTCTCCCCTCAGCAGCAACTGTCCATGGCCCTGTATGACGCTCTCCGGTTTCAGTGTCCGCAACGCTTGTAGAGAGCGAGCGCTGTCCTCAAGGCTGCCCCAGACAAAGTGGGGCACGGGCAGCATGGCATCTCCAGAGAAAAGGATCTTGTCTCCCTCTACCAGGACTCCTATGCAGTCCATTGTGTGCCCCGGCAGGGGCGTCAAGCGGAGCGATCGGTCACCCAGATGGATGTGGGTGTCGCGCTCAAAGACGATGTTGGGCAGGCGAATCTCAACTTCGGCCAGTGCGGGAGTGCGCCTCCTGGCTGCGGCGAGGTTTTGTTCGCCCTGCTGAACCAGCGTCTCGCGACACAGGCGGTGGGCGATCACTTCGGCTTGCGGAAAGAGGTAGGTCCCGTTGGTGTGGTCTGAGTGGTAGTGCGTGTTTACAACGTAGCGCACCGTGCCTTCGCCGCGCTCCTGAATGAAGGACAGCATCTCACGGGTCTCTTCTGGAAAGGGAAGCGTATCGATGACGATTGTGCCTTCAGGCGTGAGGACTACGCCAGCGGTGACTTTGGCGTACAAGTCGCTGGTGAAGGTGTATATGTCTTCAGCAACTCTATCTCGTCTCATTTGGGCTTGACAGGGCGGCGCACGATTTCTCTAGGACAACGCAGAGGCAACACATGCGCCAGACAGCGGGGCAGTGTCCTGCGTGTCGGATGCAGCGGAGAGGATAGCACAGCAGAAGACAAAAGTCAAGGGGAATTCGGCAGAACAGATGCGTGGCAGTGGCTGTGTGCCACAAAAAGAATGCGCCGCCGCCATGCCGTGCGCGCTGTGGTTTTGAACCTGCTATCGCAGGTGGGGAACTAGCCTCGCGGTTTTGCCTCACTCCTGCGAGTTACTACAGCCCCGCAAGAAACGACATCCCCGATTCTTTTACTGTTGGCTCAAAACTCCTTGGCGCATCACAAACACAGCAGCTGACGCAAAACCATATTAGCACAAAGTGCCCGCAAAGTCAAATGCGCCCGCCGCCCTAGTCGCCCAGCTGCTCGCCAGCCCCTGCCTGGCGCTTCTGCCACAGTGACCATCCTATGTAGCCGGCAGCGGAGAGCCAGACGGCCGCAAACAGAAACAGCAGCAACGGGTTGTCAGTGCTGCTTGCGGGTGGGCTGGGCGGTTTCGGGGCAGGAGTGGTCGTTGGCGGCGGCGCTGCAGTCTGGGTGGGCAGGGGAGTTGCCGTTGGTGCCGTAGTCTCCGTAGCCTGTGGCGTTTCGGTCGGCGGTGGAGTCTCGGTGGGCTGCAGCGTTTCGGTCGCTGTTGCTGTAGGCACCGAGGTCGGTGTGTACGTGGGCGAAGGTGTTGGCTCTGGAGTGGACGTAAACTCTGGTGTAGGTGACGCGGCGGGAGTTGGTGCGACGACGGTCAGGCAAGCGTCATCCCAATAGGAGACGTTGAACCTCACTGGAAACTCGGGCTGGCCTCTGGTGTAGACCGTAACGTGGTCCGCCTGAGCTTGGGATGTCACCTCGATCTGCACCCAACCATCGTACGGTAGGTTTGAGTCGTCAAAGCGGCGCGTGTCACGGTCGATGACGGGCTCAGACCACACAGTCCGTTCAGAAGGCGGTGCTCCAAATCCTGCGGGCTCGTCCCCGTGTGGATCGATGCCCACGTATACCCGGTAGTTCCCCGGGCTGTTTAGGTCCGAGATCGGCTCCTTGATGCCGTCAGAGACGTCGCGTTGCTGCCCGGTATAGATCTGTACCCAGGCGGAGAAAGTGACCATGCTGCCCTGAGGTACAGCCACCCGCTGGTACATGCCCGCGTTGTGAACGCCAAACGTGGTTGAGAACTTTTGCGAGAACCGGCCTGTGTGGACACGGTAGGTCGAATAGCGTCCCAACAGACTGATATCCTCCACGTCAAACTCGGCTTCCTGACTGTTCGGTGAGTAGCCCCAGACGCTCCACGGATTCCAGCCATTGGCCACCGTGGAAGAGGGTCGGGTGCCCAAGCCCCCTGTGCCTCGTGATCCCTCCTCGATGCTAGCGTTGAGCAACGGGTTGCCAGGGCAGAGCTCCTGCGCGCTTGCGATGCGTGGACTGACCGCGAGCAGCGATGCAATTAGCACGATGTTCACTATGTGCCGCCATGACATGGTATGGCTTCCTCCTCAGCGGAATGGACTGGCGTATGATTATAGTGAGATTGAGCGCCAAGACAAAAAACAGCAACCGCTGACGATCGGCATCCGGCCCGAATCCACCAGTGAAGGTCGGCGATCGAGACCCTGGTAACTGCTTGCTGCAGCGGTGAAGCCTGCTTGGGATGGCCGGAGTGATCGAG